>NZ_JBOY01000005.1:0-46243 GCF_000647775.1 Pseudomonas sp. RL
CGCCGATCTGGAGTCGACCCGCCGGCAGATCGCCGCCAGCACCGCCGGCATCGACTCGGCGCTGGCCAAGTTGGCGGCGGCCCGGGCCAATGCGCTCAAGGCCCGGCAGGACCGCGAGCGCCTCGAACGCCTGTACCGGGACGACCCGGGCACCATCTCCCTGCGCCGTCTGGAGGTCTCGCGGGCCAGCCATGCCGAGGCCGACAGCCAGGTGGCGATGGCCGAGGCCGAGGTGCAGCGTGCGCGCGAACAACAGGGCGGCAGCGAGGAGCAGAACGCCCTGCTGCGCAGCGCCGCCACCGCCCTGGAAAAGGCCGAGCTGGACCTGGCCAACACCCAGGTACGGGCCCGCACCGCCGGGCTGATCACCGACCTGCGCACCGACGTCGGCCAGTTCGCCGTGGCCGGCAATCCGGTGATGACCCTGATCACCCTGCAGGATGTCTGGATCCAGGCGGAGATGACCGAGAACAACCTGGGCCGGGTGGTGCCCGGCACGCCGGTGGGCATCGTGCTGGATGCCCTGCCCGGCCGGGTCTTCGCCGGCCGGGTACGCAGCGTCGGCTATGGCGTCAGTGTCGGTTCCAGTACCCCGCCGGGCAGCCTGCCGAGCGTGCAGAACAGTCACGACTGGCTGCGCCCGGCCCAGCGCTTCCCGGTGATCGTCGAGATCGATCCTGGCGAGCTGACCAGCCTGCGGGGCATCCGCGTCGGCGGTCAGGCCGATGTCATGGCCTTTCCCAGCCGGGGCAATCCCCTCAACCTGCTCGGCCGCCTGTTCCTGCGCCTGATGAGCTGGCTGGCCTATGCCTACTGATCCCCGCGCCCGGCGGGCGCTGCGCCTGGCCTCCGGCACCGCGCTGTGCCTGGCGGCCAGCTTCGGCCTCGGCCTGCCCCTGCCCTTCATTGCCCCGTTGCTGGCCACCTTCCTGCTCGTCCGGCTCCACCAGCCGCTGCCGCTCAAGGCCTGCCTGGGGCTGATCGTGCTGGTGGTGCTCACCACCAGCGGTGGGCTGCTGCTGATTCCGCTGCTGCGACACACCCCGCTGACGGCCCTGCTGCTGGTGGCCGTGGCGCTGTTCCTGAGCTTTCGCCGCGGCTTGCGGGGCGAGGGCAGCGCCCTGGTGACCACCTTCCTGGTGATCGGGCTGACGATGATTTCCGCACTGGGCAGCCTCGAGTTCGCCCTGGCGCTGGCGGTGATCGGCGCCCTGGTCCAGGGCCTGCTGCTCGCCGTGCTGGCGCTATGGGTTGGCCACGTGCTGTTTCCCGAACCGCCCAGTGCAACGGCCGCGCCGGCGGCGCCGCCGCTGTCCGAGGAGGCCGACTGGCTGGCCCTGCAGGCCACGCTGGTGGTGATGCCGGCCTACCTGCTGGCGCTGATCGACCCGTCCGCCTACCTGGCGATCATTCTCAAGGCGGTCAGCCTCGGCCAGCAGAGCAGCGGCACCCCGGTGCGCACGGCCATCCGGGAACTGCTCGGCTCGACATTGCTGGGCGGCCTGCTGGCCATCCTGTTCTGGTGGGCGCTGGGCCTGTTCGTGCACCTGTGGATGTTTTTCCTGTGGATGCTGCTGGTCGGCCTGCTGCTGGCGCGCAAGCTCCATGGCCTGCGGCCAAGTCGGCACAGCCCGGGGTTCTGGCTGAACACCCAGGTGACCATGCTCATCCTGCTCGGCCTGTCGGTGCAGGACAGCGCCAACGGGCAGGATGTCTACCATGCCTTCGCGGTGCGCATGAGCCTGTTCATTGCCATCAGCCTGTACGCCGGCCTGATGGTGCATCTGCTGGCCTCCTTGCGCCAGCGGCGGCGCGGGCGCGCCCTCGCAGGCTAGCCCGGCCGACCCTGATCGCTGCAGCGCTCAGTCCTGGAAGCGCTCGATATCGTTGACGATGGTGTCGATCACGCTCTTGAGCGTGTCCAGGGTCACCTGCTCCTCGCGGTTCTCGAGTTCCTGCCCATAGCCCTTGCGCACCACGCGCATCACCGGCTGACCGGTGGAGGCATCCAGCATTTCCGCCTCGACGAACAGCTCCGTCGTCCGGTCGCGGCTCCCCGCGGCCGTGGTGGTAGCCGCCACCACCAATGCGATGGGAATCACCTCATAGGCCTTGAGCCCTTCGGCCTTGGTGTCCACGCCGGTGACGGCCGCCCTCAATACCAGGGTCTGCGGACGCGGCGCCGCGTTGGGGTCGAGCAACTGGAAGCGACGACCGAAGGCCGCGGAGATCTGCTGCCGGGCATAGACCCGCAGCTCATCCAGGGTCTGGTTGCTGATCTGCTCGGAGGCGCTCGGCTTGGGGTAGAAATCGACCGAGCGGATTTGCAGGTACTTGTAGTTGCCCACCTTCACGCCTGGGGCGATCCAGCGCATCACCGGCTGGCCGGTGGCCGACACCGCCGGCTGCAGCTGCGAATAGTCGGAAAGGAATCCGGAGTACTGCTCCGGCTGGGTGACGTCTTTGGATGCACAGCCACCGAGCAACAGGGCGGAAAACAGCAGCCCGGAGAGTGCGGTACTCGAACGTTTCATGGTGTCGCTCCTGCCTTGACGAGGGATTGATGGCGTCCAGCGAAACCACGCACCGGACGGTGGATGTGGCACCCTGCCCTGCGCGACCAGCCTCGTGCCTGCCAGCGCTCCTTCTTCCCGAATGGCCCCGACCTACCCGCCGCCCGCGCAGCTGCGCAATCGGCCATGACTGGCGTCGACAATCAACGCCGCCAGGGCGATCAGATTGGTCTGATGCGCATTCACCAGTGCCTCCATGTCGGCGCCGGCCGGCGTTTTCAGCACCGTATGGCACAGCGTCTCGGCGCTCGAAACCGCCGGCTTGAGCCGCCATTTCACGTCCAGCAGGGCGTACTCCCCAAGCACCGAATCGAAGCGTTGCACGTCGACCCAAAGCGCAGCCTTGGGTTGGGTAGGCGGGGAACCCGGCGGTGGATTCAGCCGGTACTGCAATGCGCTGTGGATTTCGTCGACCAGCGGGGCGCCCCACCACTCGGTTTCGAGCACGGCCAGGCCACTGCGTCCCTGGCGAATGACGATTTGCGTACGGTCCACCTGGGCCGGCACGGTCACCTGCTGAATACGGATATCCAAGCCCGGTGCCTGGCCGTCGGCCGGCGCCCCATAGGCAGGCACCAGCGTATGAAAGTTGACCGGCTCACTCGCGCAGCCCGTGAGGATCAGCACCAGAACGATGCCTAACGCCGGAGCCAGGCGACTCGTGAGGTTTACGGGCTGCATCGACATGGGCTCACTCCCCTCAGGGTTCCGAGGATTTCGGGCGGCCCCGGATCAGCGATTCGGGATGCCGGCCCAGGTAGTCGGTCAGCTCGCGCAGGGAGCGTGACATGCGTCGCAGCTCGGTGATGGCCTGGTTGAGTTGCTGGCGCTGCGGGGAGTCATCGGCCAGCGTACGATTGGCCGACTCCAGGGTTTGTTGCAGCTCTTCCAGGGTGGTCTGCAGGCCCGGCAGGGTCTGCCGATTGAAGAAGCGCAGCCCTTGCCGCAGCTCGTTCAGGTTCCCATCCAGATTGGTGACGATGCTTTCGAGCGGGAGCTGGCTCAGCTTGTCGACCAGGCGCTGGAAGCGCTCCTGAACACGCTCCAGATCACCTGGCACCGTGGGAATGCGAATCGGCCGTTCCGACAGATCAACGGCCACCGCGGGCTCGTCCGGATAGAAGTCCAGGGAGATGTACAGCTGGCCGGTCAGCAGGTTGCCGCTGCGGGCCTGGGCGCGCAGGCCATGCTCCACGAAATTGCCGATGAGCCGCGCCGTGGCCATCTCGTCGTCGGGGGAGTGCTTGAGCGCCTTGAGCATCTTGGCATGGGCCGGCCCGAGGCGATCCGGATAGACCACCGCGTCTACCATGACCGGGAACGACTGCTTCTGCTCATCGAAGTCCAGCTTCACCGCCACGACCTTGCCGAACTCGACGCCCATGAACTCGACCGGCGCGTCGACCGCCAGCCCGCGCAACGCTTGATCGAAACGCAGGCGAATGAATTTCGCCTGGCCAGTGGGCGGTGCCAGTGCGCTCTGCTCATCGGCAAACAGCTCGAAACGTTGCCCCTGGGCAGCGGGCGGCCCGTCGGCGGCGTACTCCGGGGAACGGAAGGCCAATCCGCCGGCCAGCATCGCGGCCAGCGACGCGGTATCGACCCGGATGCCCTTGGCGTCCAGGGTCACATCGATGCCGCTGGCATTCCAGAAACGGGAGTTTTGCGTGACATACGCGTCGTGGGGGGCGCGAATGAAGATCTCGATGGTGACGCTTCCGCCATCGGCGTCCAGGGCATAGGAAATCACCTGGCCCACCGGGATCCGGCGATAGTAAATGGGGGAGCCAATGTCCAGCGAACCAAGGTCCGGCGCCGAGAGGAGGAAGCGCTTGCCCTCCTCGCCGTAGGTGATGGGCGGCGGAGATTCGAGCCCGGTGAAATGTTCGGCGCGCCGCGCGGACTGGCCGGCGTCGGCGCCGATGAAGCTGCCCGATAACAGCGTATCCAGCCCGGTGACGCCGCCGGCTCCGATGCGCGGACGCACCACCCAGAACTGGGAATCCTCGCTGGCGAAGGACTCCGCTTCCTTGGACAGACGCACCGTGGCCTTCACGCTTTTCTTGTCCTCGGCCAGCTTGATCGAGGTCACCTGGCCGATGACCAGGTTGCGGTACCTGACCTCCGTCTTGTTGGCCACCAGGCCTTCCCCGGTCCTGAAGGTGATCGTGAGCGTCGGACCTTCCTGCATCCAGTTGCGCACCACCAGCGAGGCGCCCACCAGCAGGGCCACGATCGGCACGATCCACACCAGCGACACGTTCCAGCGCCGGGTCTTGATGGGAGCCGGTTGCGGCGGCGTCTGCTGCATCAGCCGTCCCTCCGGGGTGTCGCGCCGTCCCAGATCAGACGGGGATCGAAACTCATGGCCGAGAGCATGGTGAACACCACCACCAGGCCGAAGAACAGGATGCCCGGGCGGGGTTCGATGGTGCCCAGCTCCTGCATCTGCACCAGCGCGGCGACCAGCGCCACGACCAGCACATCCAGCATCGACCAGTAGCCGATCACTTCAATGAAGCGATAGAGCTGCGCGCGCTGGCGCAGTGCCCAGTCGCTGTGCCGCTGCGTGGTGATCAGCAGCAGGGACAGGCCCAGGAACTTGATGCAGGGGACGCCGACGCTGGCGATGAAGATGATCAGTGCGATATCCCAGGCGCCGCCCTTCCAGAACTCCACGACGCCGCCGATGATGGTGCTGCCGCCACTGCTGCCGAACATGCTGGTGTGCATGACCGGCACCACATTGGCGGGTATGTAGAGCACCAGTGCCGCGAGCAGGTAGGCCCAGCTGCGGGCAATCGCATCGCTCTTGCGCCAGTGCAGCGGCGCGCCACAGCGGACGCAGCGCTGTGGATTCCCCTGCATGTCGCAGGCCAGGCCGCAGCCGTGACACAGGCACAGGTTCAGGGTGATGGCCAGCGGTGGCTCGTTCATAACCTGTCCCAGAGGTCGCGCACATCGCGCCCGGCGATGTAGATCAGCACCACGCTCAGGGCGGCCAGCGCGATCAGCCCCGCGCCGGGTATCACATCAAGCATGCCGGCCAGCTTGATCACCGCCACCAGCGCACCGAGCAGGCACACTTCGAGCATGTTCCACGGCCGCAGGCTCTCCAGCCCGCGCATGCACAGCGCGAACGCCGGCGAGCGACGCCGGAGCATGGCGAACGCCAACACCCAGATCAGCAACAGCACCTGCAGGACGGGCGCGATGATGATGGTCAGTGCGGCTACCAGCGCGATGAAGGTGATGGAGCCCTGACTGAGGATCTGGACCGAGTCCCACAGCGTCGCGGAGTTGCTCACGCCCTGCAGCCTGATGCTCATCACGGGATAGAAGTGGGCGTAGACCATCAGGATCGCGGCCGTCACGCTCAGGGCCAGGCGCTGCTGTACGGTAAGGCCGACATGCCGCTGCAGAACGCCCCCGCAACGCACGCAAACCGAGCGCTGGTGGCGCGCCAGAGACGTCTTGCGATAGACCGCATCGCAGTACTCGCAAACGATCAGCTCGCTGGTTTTCGTCATGGCGCATGCAACCTGGCCAAGCCCATCCACCCAATGCGACCACCGTCGAAGCCATGGACGGGCAGCCGCGCCTCTGCGGGTCGCTCGCTTCCAGTCCTGACCGGATTAGCGAAGCAGGCTCAGCTGTAGAGCGGACGATGCGCGAATTAGTTCAGGCATATGCCGGGGTGACGAGGCGAGCTGGCGAGGCGGCCGATACGAAAAAAAGAAGCCGCAGATGCGGCTTCTTTTTTTAAGCAGTGCAGCAACAACAGACCGACCAGACCAAGTGGTCGGACAGGTACGAATTACTCCACGGTCACCGACTTGGCCAGGTTGCGCGGCTGGTCGACGTCGGTGCCGCGCAGCACGGCAACGTAGTAGGACAGCAGCTGCAGCGGCAGGGTGTAGTAGATCGGCGCCAACACCTCGTGCACATGCGGCATGGGAATGACCTGCACGCCATCTTCCTTGTCCATGCCGGCCTGTTCGTCGGCGAAGACGATCAGTTGGCCGCCACGGGCGCGCACTTCCTGCAGGTTGGACTTGAGCTTTTCCAGCAGCTCGTCGTTGGGCGCCACGGTGACCACCGGCATGTCGCTGTCCACCAGGGCCAGCGGGCCGTGCTTGAGCTCGCCGGCCGGGTAGGCTTCGGCGTGGATGTAGGAGATTTCCTTGAGCTTGAGCGCCCCTTCCATGGCCACCGGGTACTGGACGCCACGGCCGAGGAACAGGGTGTGATGCTTCTCTGCAAACAGTTCGGCGACCTTTTCCACAGCCTTTTCCATGCCCAGCACTTCGCCGAGGCGGCTGGGCAGGCGACGCAGCTCGCCGACCAGCTCGGCCTCCAGGCCAGTGGCCAGGCGCTGCTGGCTGCGGCCCAGGGCCAGGGTGAGCAGCAGCAGGCCGACCAGCTGGGTGGTGAAGGCCTTGGTGGACGCCACGCCGATTTCCGGGCCGGCGTTGGTCAGCAGGCACAGGTCGGATTCGCGGACCAGCGAGCTGGTGGCCACGTTGCAGATGGTCAGGCTGGCCAGGTAGCCGGCGCCCTTGGCATTGCGCAGCGCGGCCAGGGTGTCGGCGGTTTCGCCGGACTGGGAGATGGTCACGAACAGCGTGTCGGGCTGCACCGCGACCTTGCGGTAGCGGAACTCGCTGGCCACTTCCACCTGGCAGGGAATGCCGGTCAGGCCTTCCAGCCAGTAGCGCGCCACCATGCCGGCGTGGAAGCTGGTGCCGCAGGCGATGATCTGCACGTTGCGCACCTTGGCGAACAGCTCGGCGGCCTGCGGGCCGAAGGCCTGCACCAGCACCTGATCGTCGGCCAGACGGCCTTCCAGGGTGCGCTGCACCACCTTGGGCTGCTCGTGGATCTCCTTGAGCATGAAGTGGCGGTATTCGCCCTTGTCCGCGGCCTCGGCACCTTCCTGCAGTTGCAGGGTTTCGCGCTGTACCTCGCGGCCTTCGATGTCCCAGATGCGCACGCTGTCGCGGCGGATCTCGGCGATGTCGCCCTCTTCCAGGTAGAGGAAGCGGTCGGTCACCTGGCGCAGGGCCAACTGGTCGGAGGCCAGGAAGTTCTCGCCCAGGCCCAGGCCCACCACCAGCGGGCTGCCGCTGCGTGCGGCGAGGAGACGGTCCGGCTGGCTGGCGGCGACCACCGCCAGGCCATAGGCGCCATGCAGTTCCTGCACGGCGGCCTTGAGGGCCGCGGCCAGGTCGCCCATCTCGTGCAGCTTGTAGTGCAGCAGGTGGACGATGACCTCTGTGTCGGTGTCCGAGGTGAACAGGTAGCCCAGGCCTTTCAGCTGCTCGCGCAGCGCCTGGTGGTTCTCGATGATGCCGTTGTGCACCACGGCAATCTCGTTGCTGGAGAAGTGCGGGTGGGCGTTGCGCTCGCAGGGTGCGCCATGGGTGGCCCAGCGGGTGTGGGCGATACCGATGCGCCCGGCCAGGGGCTCCTGCTGCTGGGCCTGTTCCAGCTCGGCGACCTTGCCGGAGCGGCGCAGGCGCATCAGCTGGCCATCGCTGTCGATGACGGCGATGCCGGCGCTGTCATAGCCGCGGTATTCCAGGCGCTTGAGGCCTTCGAGCAGGATCGGCGTGATGTTGCGTTCGGCGACGGCGCCTACGATGCCACACATGGTTGTTTCTCCTTAGGGGTGCTCGGCCATGGCGGTACAGATGAGCCTCACGCCATGGGCCTCGATGCGTCTGCGCGCGTCGTCTTCGAGGCGCGTATCGGTGATCAGGGTATGGATCTGCGCCCAGGGCAGCTCCAGGTTGGGAATGCGCCGGCCGATCTTGTCGCTCTCCACCAGCACGATGACTTCACGGGCCACCTCGGCCATCACCCGCGACAGGCCGAGCAGTTCGTTGAAGGTGGTGGTGCCACGCTCCAGGTCGATGCCGTCGGCACCGATGAACAGCTGGTCGAAATCGTAGGAACGCAGCACTTGCTCGGCCACCTGACCCTGGAAGGATTCCGAGTTCGGGTCCCAGGTTCCGCCGGTCATCAGCAGCGCCGGCTCATGCTCCAGCTCGCGCAGCGCGTTGGCCACGTTCAACGAGTTGGTCATCACCACCAGACCGGGCTTGCGGCCCAGCTGCGGAATCATCGCGGCGGTGGTGCTGCCGCTGTCGATGATCACCCGCGCATGCTCGCGAATCAGCCCCACCGCAGCGCGGGCGATGGCCTGCTTCCAGGGGGAAGCGGTCTGTGCCTGCTCCTCGGCAATCAGTTCCTGGGGCATCGGCACGGCGCCGCCATAGCGACGCAGCAGCAGCCCGTTCTTTTCCAGCGCCGCCAGGTCCTTGCGGATGGTGACTTCGGAGGTGGAAAAACGCTTGGCCAAGGCGTCGACACCCACCTCACCCTGCTCGGCGAGCAGGCTGAGAATGGCGTGGCGACGCTGCAAGGTGTTGCGTTTGGGAAGCGACATGTTTCGATCCGAAACTTTCAGGGCGCGAATCAAAACATAGCAGCGGGCGCAGCGGCAAGCGAAAGCTGATCGCTAGCGCGCTTTCCGTGGGAGCGGACTGGCCTCAGGGCTTGTTCTTCACCGGACGCTTCCAGCCTTCGATGTTGCGCTGCTTGCCGCGCCCAACCGCCAGGCTGTCGGCCGGCACGTCCTGGGTGATGGTCGAACCGGCACCGGTGGTCGAGCCGGCGCCCAGGTTGAGCGGCGCCACCAGCGAGCTGTTGGAGCCGATGAACACGTCCTCGCCCATCACCGTGCGGTGCTTGTTGGCGCCGTCGTAGTTGCAGGTGATGGTGCCCGCGCCGATGTTGGTGCGCGCACCGATCTCGGCATCGCCCAGGTAGCTCAGGTGACCGGCCTTGGCGCCCTCGCCGAGCACCGCGTTCTTCAGCTCGACGAAGTTGCCGACGTGGGCCTTCTTGCCCAGCACGGCGCCCGGGCGCAGGCGGGCGAACGGACCACAGTCGGCGCCCTCGCCGACTTGCGCGCCTTCCAGGTGCGAATTGGCCTTGATGACGGCGCCGGCACGCAGCACGGAATCCTTGATCACGCAGTTCGGGCCGATCTGCACGTTGTCCTCGATGATGACCTTGCCTTCGAGGATCACGTTGACGTCGATCAGCACGTCGCGACCCACACTGGCCTCGCCGCGCAGGTCGAAACGCGCCGGATCGATCAGCGTCACGCCCTGGGCCATCAGCCGGCGCGCGGCACGGCCCTGGTAGTGGCGCTCCAGCTGGGCGAGCTGGATGCGGTCGTTGGCGCCCAGTACTTCCATCTCGTCGGCGGCTTGTACGGTGGCGATGCGCAGGCCGTCGGCCACGGCCATGGCAATCACGTCGGTCAGGTAGTACTCGCCCTGGGCGTTGCTGTTGGACAGCCGCCCCAGCCAGTCGCCCAGGCAGTGGCCAGGTACGGCGAGGATGCCGGTGTTGCCTTCGCGGATGGCGCGCTGCGCCTCGCTGGCATCCTTGTGTTCGACGATCGCCTGCACTTCGCCGTGCCCGTCACGCAGGATGCGACCATAGCCGGTGGGATCGGCCAGTTCGACGGTAAGCAGGCCGAGCTGACGCGCGTTCACCTGCTCCAGCAGGCGCTGCAGCGTAGCGGGTTCGATCAGCGGCACATCGCCGTAGAGGATCAGCACACGCTCGGCGCTCAGATGCGGCTGCGCCTGGGCCACAGCGTGGCCAGTGCCCAGTTGCTGCTCCTGCACCACGAAGGACAGGTCATCGGCCGCCAGGCGCTCGCGCACCTTCTCGGCACCATGGCCGATCACCACCTGGATGCTTTGCGGCGCAAGTTGGCGGGCGGTGTCGATGACGTGGCCGAGCATGGGCTTGCCGGCGACCGGATGGAGAACCTTGGGCAGGGCCGAACGCATGCGGGTACCCTGGCCGGCAGCGAGAATGACGATATCGAGCGACATGGAAAGATCCTGAACGGGGCGCCGGCGAACGCCGTGCGCGCTGGGCTTCATGCAGGGCCGTACGGCCCTTCCAAAATGAAAAAAGGGTAGCCGAAGCTACCCTTTCTCGTCTTGCGGAAAATACGGCGTGGCGATCAGCCGCGGCCGTACTTCTTGCGCATCGCCTCGATGGTCCGCAGCTGGGCAGCGGCCTCGGCCAGGCGAGCGGCGGCCGAACCGTAATCGAACTCGGCGCCCTTCTCGTTGAGGGCCTTCTCGGCGGCCTTGATGGCCTCCTGGGCGGCAGCCTCGTCGAGGTCCTTGGCGCGAGTGGCGGTATCGGCAAGCACCTTCACCATGTTCGGCTGCACTTCGATGAAGCCGCCGGAGATGTAGAAGATTTCTTCCTCACCGCCCTGCTTGATCACGCGCACCGGGCCGGGCTTGAGGTCGCTGAGCAGGGGCGCGTGGTTGGGCAGGATACCCAGGTCGCCGAGGTGACCATGGGCAACGACCATTTCCACCAGCCCGGAGAACAGCTGCTCTTCTGCACTGACGATGTCGCAATGGACTGTCATAGCCATACAAATGCCTCGGTAGTCAGGTCAGGCGGGGTTGCCCCCGCCCTGGTACGGCGCCCGTTGCCGGGCGCGACCCATTACAGTTTCTTGGCTTTCTCGATGGCTTCGTCGATGGTGCCAACCATGTAGAACGCCTGCTCCGGCAGGTGATCGTAGTCACCAGCGAGGATGCCAGCGAAACCACGGATGGTTTCCTTCAGCGGAACGTACTTGCCGGGGGCACCGGTGAACACTTCGGCCACGTGGAACGGCTGGGACAGGAAGCGCTGGATCTTACGAGCGCGGGCCACCAGCTGCTTGTCGGTCTCGGACAGTTCGTCCATACCCAGGATGGCGATGATGTCCTTCAGTTCCTTGTAGCGCTGCAGCACGTACTGCACGCCACGCGCGGTCTCGTAGTGCTCCTGACCAACCACCAGCGGGTCCAGCGAACGGCTGGTGGAGTCCAGCGGGTCCACGGCCGGGTAGATACCCAGGGAGGCGATGTCACGGGACAGTACGACGGTGGCGTCGAGGTGGGCGAAGGTGGTCGCCGGGCTCGGGTCGGTCAGGTCGTCCGCGGGAACGTAAACGGCCTGCACGGAGGTGATCGAACCGATCTTGGTGGAGGTGATGCGCTCTTGCAGAACGCCCATTTCCTCGGCCAGGGTCGGCTGGTAACCCACTGCGGACGGCATACGACCCAGCAGCGCGGACACTTCGGTACCGGCCAGGGTGTAACGGTAGATGTTGTCGACGAACAGCAGAACGTCACGGCCTTCGTCACGGAACTTCTCGGCCATGGTCAGGCCGGTCAGGGCGACGCGCAGACGGTTTCCCGGCGGCTCGTTCATCTGGCCGTACACCATCGCCACCTTGTCGAGGACGTTGGAGTCCTTCATTTCGTGATAGAAGTCGTTCCCTTCACGGGTACGCTCGCCCACGCCGGCGAACACGGACAGACCGCTGTGCGCCTTGGCGATGTTGTTGATCAGTTCCATCATGTTCACGGTCTTGCCGACGCCGGCGCCACCGAACAGACCGACCTTACCGCCCTTGGCGAACGGGCAGACCAGGTCGATAACCTTGATGCCGGTTTCCAGCAGCTCGTTGCCGCCCGCCTGATCGGCGTAGCTCGGCGCGGCGCGGTGGATGCCCCAATGCTCGTCGGTGGCGATCGGACCAGCTTCGTCGATCGGCTCGCCCAGCACGTTCATGATGCGGCCCAGGGTACCTGCGCCGACCGGAACGGCGATGGCGGCGCCGGTGTTGGTCACGTCCAGGCCACGCTTGAGGCCTTCGGTGGAACCCATGGCGATGGAACGGACGATGCCGTCGCCCAGCTGCTGCTGGACTTCCAGGGTGGTTGCCGCGCCTTGAACTTTCAGCGCGTCATAGACGTTCGGCACCTGATCGCGCGGAAATTCCACGTCGATGACGGCGCCGATGATTTGAACGATACGTCCACTACTCATGTTTGGTTCCTCTGAATATTTGAACCGTTCTTAAACCGCGGCAGCGCCGCCGACGATTTCCGAAATCTCTTGAGTGATCGCAGCCTGACGGGCCTTGTTGTAGACCAGTTGCAGTTCGCTGATGAGCTCACCGGCGTTGTCGGTGGCGCTCTTCATGGCGATCATCCGCGCAGCCTGCTCGGCAGCACCGTTCTCGACCACACCCTGATAGACCTGGGACTCGATGAAACGAACCAGCAGGGCATCCAGCAACTGCTGGGCATCCGGCTCGTAGAGGTAGTCCCACAGACCCTTGCGCGGGGTCTCGCCGGCGTCCAGCGATGCCAGGGGCAGCAGCTGGTCGATGTTCGGCTTCTGGGTCATGGTGTTGATGAACTTGTTCGACACCAGGTACAGACGGTCGATACGGCCGGCGTGGAAGGCGTCCAGCATGACCTTGACGTTGCCGATCAGGTCATTGATCGACGGGGCTTCGCCCAGGTTGCCGATCGCCGCGACCACGTTGCCGCCGAAGCTGCGGAAGAAGCTTGCGCCCTTGTTGCCGATCACGCACAGGTCGGCCTCGACCTTCTGGTCGTGCCATTCCTTCATGTGCTTGATCAGGGCCTTGAACAGGTTGATGTTCAGGCCGCCGCACAGACCACGGTCGGTGGAGACGACGATGTAGCCGACTCGCTTGACCGGGCGCTCCACCATGAACGGATGACGGTATTCCGGATTGGCGTCGGCCAGGTGACCGATCACTTCACGGATCCGCTCCGCATAGGGGCGGCTGGCAGCCATGCGCATTTGTGCCTTGCGCATCTTGCTGACCGCCACCTTTTCCATGGCGCTGGTGATCTTCTGCGTGCTTTTGATGCTCGCAATCTTGCTGCGAATCTCTTTTGCGCCTGCCATTTCACACCTTTCGGGTTAGCAGGCGGGAGCCTTGCGGCTCCCGCTGCGGCTTACCAGGACTGGGTGGCTTTGAACGCTTCGATACCCGCCTTGATGCCGGCATCGATGTCGTCGTTAAAGTCGCCCTTCTCGTTGATCTTCGCCAGCAGGTCGGCCTTCTCGCGCTGGAAGTACGCGATCAGGGCCTGCTCGAAGGCGCCCACTTTGGACACTTCAACGTCGACCAGGTAGCCACGCTCGGCGGCGTACAGCGAAACGGCCATCTCGGCGATGGACATCGGCGCGTACTGCTTCTGCTTCATCAGCTCGGTGACACGCTGACCATGCTCCAGCTGCTTGCGGGTCGCTTCGTCCAGGTCGGAAGCGAACTGCGCGAACGCAGCCAGTTCACGGTACTGGGCCAGCGCGGTACGGATACCACCGGACAGCTTCTTGATGATCTTGGTCTGAGCGGCGCCACCCACGCGGGATACCGAGATACCGGCGTTGACGGCCGGACGGATGCCTGCGTTGAACATGGCCGATTCCAGGAAGATCTGACCGTCGGTGATGGAAATCACGTTGGTCGGAACGAACGCGGAAACGTCGCCAGCCTGGGTTTCGATGATCGGCAGTGCGGTCAGCGAGCCGGTCTTGCCCTTCACTTCGCCCTTGGTGAACTGCTCCACGTACTCTTCGGACACGCGGGAAGCGCGCTCCAGCAGGCGGCTGTGGAGATAGAACACGTCGCCCGGGTAGGCTTCACGTCCCGGCGGACGACGCAGCAGCAGGGAAATCTGGCGGTAGGCAACGGCCTGCTTGGACAGGTCGTCGTACACGATCAGGGCGTCTTCACCGCGGTCGCGGAAGTATTCGCCCATGGTGCAACCGGAGTACGGCGCCAGGTATTGCAGGGCGGCGGACTCGGAGGCGGAAGCGGCAACGATGATGGTATTGGCCAGGGCGCCGTGCTCTTCCAGCTTGCGAACCACGTTGGCGATAGTGGACTGCTTCTGGCCGATGGCCACGTAGACGCACTTGATGCCGCTGTTGCGCTGGTTGATGATCGCGTCGATCGCCATGGCGGTCTTGCCGATCTGACGGTCACCGATGATCAGCTCGCGCTGGCCACGGCCGACCGGGATCATGGCGTCAACGGACTTGTAACCGGTCTGCACCGGCTGGTCCACGGACTTACGCCAGATCACGCCCGGAGCGACCTTCTCGACTGCGTCGGTCAGCTTGGCGTTGATCGGGCCCTTGCCATCGATCGGGTTGCCCAGGGCATCGACCACGCGACCCAGCAGTTCCGGACCGACCGGGACTTCCAGGATGCGGCCGGTGCACTTGGCGCTCATGCCTTCCTTCAGGCTCAGGTAGCTGCCCAACACCACGGCGCCCACGGAGTCCTGCTCCAGGTTCAACGCCATGCCGTAGACACCACCGGGGAATTCGATCATTTCGCCGTACATGACGTCGGCGAGACCGAAGATGCGCACGATACCGTCGGAAACGCTGACGACGGTGCCCTCGTTGCGGGCTTGAGCGGCGACATCGGTTTTCTCGATGCGCTGCTTGATGATTTCACTAATCTCGGAAGGATTCAGTTGCTGCATGCCATGACCCTCAAATCAGGATTTCAACGATTCGGCCAACTGGCTCAGTTTGCCGCGGACCGAACCGTCGACAACCACGTCGCCGGCGCGAATCACGACGCCGCCGATCAGCGCAGGATTCACCGCCTGCTGGAGGTTGACGGTGCGATCTAGTCGCTTGGACAGGGCGGCAGCCAAGGATTGGAGTTGCTCGTTGCTAAGCTCGTACGCGGTTTCCACCTGCGCATCGAGCGTTTTTTCGGACTCGGCCTTGAGCTCCTCGAACAGCTCGCGCACGGTCGGCAGCACCGCCAGGCGATCGTTCTCGCCCAGGGTCAGCACGAAATTGCGGAACGCTTCGTCGATATCGCTACCGAACAGACGAACCAGAGCCTCGACCTTGCTTTCGCGGGTCAGGCGCGGGTCGTTCAGCAACGCGGCGACTTCGGGAACTTCGACGGCGACGGCTGCCAGGTTCAGCATGGCCGACCAGGCATCCGCACGACCGGCCGCGCTGGCGACCTCGAAAGCGGCTTTGGCGTAAGGCCGAGCAAGCGTCTGGGTATTGATCATCGCTCGCCTCGCTTAGAGTTGGGAGGCCAGTTTTTCGACCAGATCGTTGTGTACCTTGGCGTCCACCTGGGACTCCAGAATCTTCTCCGCACCGGCCACGGCCAGAGCCGCCACCTGGTTGCGCAGTTGATCCTTGGCGCGGTTCACTTCCTGTTCGATTTCGGCGCGGGCACCGGCGATCAGGCGTTCGCCTTCGGCGCGAGCCTGTTCTTTGGCTTCCTCGATGATCGAGTTGGCGTGCTTGTTCGCCTGCTCGAGGATCTGGGCAGCCTGTTCCTTGGTCTCGCGGAGGGTGTTGGACACCTTCTCCTGAGCCAGTTTCAGGTCTTGCTGCGCACGGCCGGCGGCATCCAGACCTTCGGCGATTTTCTTCTGGCGGGCACTCATGGCGGCCGTTACCGGCGGCCAGACGAACTTCATGCAGAACCAGACGAAAATAGCGAAGGCGAGCGTTTGACCGAGCAGCGTCAGATTAATGTTCACTGATCTACCTCATGCTATTTCGTTGTTTCACAGTGATTGCAGCCGGGTGGCGGGCCTCAGGCGCCGCCGCCCGGAAGTAATCATTGATTAGCCAGCGACGCTGGGAGCAACAACGAAGATGAGGTACATGGCGATACCAACACCGATCATCGGAACGGCGTCGAGCAGACCGGCCATCAGGAAGGTCTTGGTTTGCAGCTGGGGAGCCAGCTCGGGTTGACGAGCGGTGGATTCCAGCAGCTTGCCACCCAGGATGGAGAAGCCGATGCCGGTGCCCAGAGCACCCAGACCGATCATGATAGAGGCGGCGATGATGACGAGTTCCATGTAAAGCTCCTGAAGCTAAGGGGTTAGGGTTTGCAAAGGATCGAGCGTTGCTCAGTGGTGTTCTTCATGGGCAGCGCTGAGGTACACCACGGTCAGCACCATGAAGATGAACGCCTGCAGCGGGATCACCAGAATATGGAAGATCGCCCACGGCACGTTCAGTGCCCACTGCACGTAGAACGGCAGCAGTGCGATGAGGATGAACACCACCTCACCGGCATACATGTTGCCGAACAAACGCAGAGCCAGACTCAGCGGCTTGGTCAGCAGACCGAGGATTTCGAGGAACAGGTTGAAGGGGATCAGCGACCAGTGCTTGAACGGGGTGAAGCCCAGTTCCTTGGCGAAGCCGCCGACGCCCTTGACCTTGACGCTGTAGAACAGGATCAGGATGAACACGCCCAGCGACAGGCCGAAGGTGCCGTTCGGGTCGGCGGTCGGCACGATCTTGAAGGCCGGCAGGCCCAGCAGGGTGGCGATGCCCGGGATGTAGTCGACCGGGATCCACTTCAGGCTGTTCATCAGCAGCACCCAGACGAAGATGGTCAGGGCCAGCGGCGCGATGACGGGATTGCGACCATGGAAGGTGTCCTTGACGATGCCTTCGATGAACTCGACGCTGATTTCCACCAGGTTCTGCAGCTTGCCAGGCACGCCTTCGGTGGCGCTCTTGGCAACCATGCGGAACAGGAAGATGAAGATGAAGCCCATCAGCAGCGACCAGCCCAGGGTATCCAGGTGGACGGCCATGAAGCCCATGGCCTGGGCTTCGGCGCCGGTCTGGGCGACGGTCCAGGTGGCCTGATCGAGGACGCTGCCATCTGCGCGAACATAGCCTTCCGGCAACTTGCCATAGGTCAGGTTCTGCAGGTGGTGCTGGATATACTCAGCCGGGGTGCTTGCCATAGTCGCCTCAAAATGCTCAATGCTTCGGATTGTTTTTCAGCAGCAGCAATGCGCTTGCCCCCGTGCCCAGCACCAGCAGGTAGCCGGTGAACAGAGCGAGCGGCTGCAAGGGCTTTACCGCCACGAACACCAGCGCGAACAGCGCTGCTGTCAGAATCAGCTTGCCCATTTCGCCCGCCCAGAAGGACTGGACGATGGCCCGGGCCGATCGCGCGCCAAAATAACGAAAGGCCTTGAACGCGAAATACACATTGGCCAACAGGGCAATCAGTCCGCCCAGAAGCATGGAGTACCCCGTGAGCCGGCCGAACAGGACCGTGCCACACAGGGCTGCGACCAGCATCACCAGGCTCTGCGCCCGCAACACCCGGAAAACCGGCAGGCGATACAGCGGTGTCTTGTTGCGGTAGTTCACCGATCGTCCCATTGGCTCGGCGGACCCGCCGCCGAAAAATGCGGGGCGAGTATAGGGTGGTCCCCTCTGGCACTCAACCGCCTTATGGTGGATTTCCGACTATCGCCGAATGTGAAGTGTTTCAGCGGATATGCGCCAGGACGCCCTGCAACTCGTCCAGAGAACTGTAGCGGATGATCAGTTGGCCCTTGCCTTTCTGTCCATGACGGATCTGCACGGGTGAGCCCAGGCGCTCCGCCAGCCGCTGCTCCAGTCGCTCGATATCGGGGTCCGCGCGCTCCTCGCGCGCCGGACGCTCCTTCTCGTTAAGCCACTGACGCACCAGGGCTTCGGTCTGCCGCACGGTCAGCCCGCGTGCGACAACATGCCGCGCACCTTCCACCTGGCGTTCCGCCGGCAGGCCCAGCAAGGCGCGCGCATGCCCCATCTCCAGGTCGCCATGAGCCAGCAAGGTCTTGATTTCCTCAGGCAGGGCGATCAGGCGCAGCAGGTTGCTGATGGTCACCCGCGACTTGCCGACCGCATCGGCCACCTGTTGCTGGGTCAGCTGAAATTCCTGCTGCAGCCGCTGCAAGGCCACCGCTTCCTCGATGGGGTTGAGGTCCTCGCGCTGGATATTCTCGATCAGCGCCATGGCGATGGCGGCCTCGTCGGGCACTTCACGCACCATGGCCGGGATCTTTTCCAGTCCGGCCTGTTGGCTGGCCCGCCAGCGGCGCTCGCCGGCGATGATCTCGTAGCGGTTGTCGCCGATCGGGCGCACCACGATCGGCTGCATGACGCCCTGGGCCTGGATCGAATGGGCCAGCTCCTCCAGGGCCTCGGGGTCCATGTCGCGACGCGGCTGGTACTTGCCGCGCTGGATCAGGTCGAGCGGCAGGTGTTGCAGCTCGCGCTGGTCGGCCGTAGCGGCCTCTTCCTGCATGGCGGTCACGCTGGCTCCGCCGAGCAGGGCATCGAGTCCACGTCCGAGACCTTTTTTCTTGATCGCCATGCGGGTTCCTTGAGTCAGGCGGGGACTGCGGCCTGGCGGCGCGCCAGTTCGCCGGCCAGCGCCAGATAGGCCAGCGCCCCGCGGGATTGCTTGTCGTAGGCCAACGCGGGCATGCCGTAGCTGGGCGCTTCGGCCAGCCGCACGTTGCGCGGAATGATGGTGTCGTAGAGACGGTCGCCGAAATGCGCCTTGAGCTGCTCGGACACTTCGTTGGCCAGGCTGATGCGCGGGTCGTACATGGTGCGCAGCAGGCCTTCGATCTTCAGCCCGGGATTGAGCGCCTGGGCGATGCGCTGGATGGAGTTGACCAGATCGGTCAGACCTTCCAGGGCGTAGTACTCGCACTGCATGGGAATGATCACCCCGTCCGCCGCGGCCAGGGCGTTGACGGTCAGCATGGACAGGGTCGGCGGGCAATCGATCAGGATGTAGTCGAAACGGTCGCGCACCGGCGCCAGGGCCTCGCGCAGGCGCAACTCGCGGTTCGGCACCTTGAGCAGCTCCACCTCGGCGGCGGTGAGGTCACGGTTGGCCGGCAGCAGTGGATAGCCGCCGTGTTCGCAGTGCTGCAGCGCCTCGTCGACGCTGCAGTTGCCCAGCAGCACATCGTAGATGGTCAGCTCGACGGCGGACTTGTCCACACCGCTGCCACTGGTGGCGTTGCCCTGTGGATCAAGGTCGATGAGCAGCACCTTGCGCTTGGTGGCCACCAGCGAAGCTGCCAGGTTGATGCAGGTGGTGGTCTTGGCGACCCCACCCTTCTGGTTGGCGATGGCAAATACCTTGCCCATGGCTGTCACATTCCCCTGTCTAGACCGTGCGGCGCAGTATCAGCAGATGCCGCTGGCCTTGGCAACCAGGGACCTTCAGCACCTGGCAACTTTCCAGGCGGAAGTCTTCCGGCAGGGCCTGCAGCTCGTCATCCGGCTGCACGCCCTTCATGGCCAGCCAGCGGGTTTCGCCATCGCCCAGATGGCGGGTCCAGTCGGCGAAGTCCTGCAGCGAACTGAACGCGCGCGAGCAGATGCCAGCAAAGGACTGCGCCGGGGTGTAGGCCTCGACGCGACTGTGGACAACATCCAGGTTCGACAGTTGCAACTCCAGCTTCACCTGGGTCAGGAAGCGGGTCTTCTTGCCGTTGGAATCCAGCAGGGTGAACTTCCGCTCCGGGAACAGGATGGCCAGCGGCACACCGGGCATGCCGCCGCCGGAGCCCACATCCAGCCAGCGCTCGCCCAGCGGCGCCACACTGGGCACGATGCTCAGGCTGTCGAGCAGATGACGGGACACCATCTCGTCGGGGTCGCGCACCGCCGTGAGGTTGTAGGCCTTGTTCCACTTGATCAGCAGGGCCAGGTAGGCAAGCAGCTGTTCTTCCTGGCGGGCCTGCAGGCTCACGCCAAGCTGACGCGCGCCCTGGCGCAATTCTTCGGCATGCCGTTCGGTCACCAGGCTCATCAGGCGCTTTGCTCCAGGCCGCGGGCAGCGCCGCGTTTCTTCAGGTGGATGAGCAGCAGGGAAATCGCCGCCGGAGTGACGCCGGGGATGCGTCCGGCCTGCCCCAGGGTTTCCGGGCGGGCCTGGCCGAGCTTCTGCTGGATCTCCCGCGACAGGCCGGAAATCGCCGTGTAGTCGATATCCTCCGGCAGGCGGACGTCCTCGCTGGCCCGCAGGCGAGCAATCTCGTCCTGCTGACGCCCGATATAACCGGCGTACTTGGTACGGATCTCCACCTGTTCGGCAACCTGCGGGTCCACTTCCGTGTCGCCGCTGACAGCCAGCAGGCCGGCGTAGTCCACCTCCGGACGGGCCAGCAGGTTGAGCAGGTTGTATTCGTGGGTCAGCGGAGTGCCGAAGCGCTGCACAATCGCCTCACCCTCCGGCGTGCCTGGACGGACCCAGGTGCTCTTCAGGCGCTGTTCCTCGCGGGCGATGCCCTCGCGCTTGGCTTCGAAGGCTGCCCAGCGTGCGTCGTCGATCAGGCCCAGTTCGCGGCCCTTCTCGGTCAGGCGCAGGTCCGCGTTGTCCTCGCGCAGGATCAGCCGGTACTCGGCGCGCGAGGTGAACATGCGATACGGCTCCTGGGTGCCCAGGGTGATCAGGTCGTCGACCAGCACACCCAGATAGGCCTCGTCACGGCGCGGACTCCAGGCCTCGCGGCCCTGCGCACGCAGCGCGGCATTGGCGCCGGCCAGCAGGCCCTGTGCGCCGGCCTCTTCGTAACCGGTGGTGCCGTTGATCTGACCGGCAAAGAACAGCCCGCCGATCACCTTGGTCTCCAGCGAGCTCTTCAGGTCGCGCGGGTCCAGGTAGTCGTACTCGATGGCGTAGCCCGGGCGCACGATGTGGGTGTTTTCCAGGCCGCGGATGGAGCGCACGATCTCCAGCTGCACATCGAACGGCAGCGAGGTGGAAATCCCGTTCGGGTAGTACTCGTTGGTGGATAACCCTTCCGGCTCGAGGAACACCTGATGGCTGTCCTTGTCGGCGAAACGGTGGATCTTGTCTTCGATGGACGGGCAGTAGCGCGGCCCGATGCCCTCGATGATCCCGGAGTACATCGGCGAGCGATCCAGGTTGCCGGCGATGATCTGGTGGGTGCGCGCGTTGGTGTGGGTGATCCAGCAGCTGACCTGACGCGGATGCTGCTCGACCCGGCCCAGATAGGACATCACCGGCGTGGGCGTGTCGCCCGGCTGCTCGGTCATCACCGAGAAATCGATGGTGCGGCCATCCAGGCGCGGGGGCGTGCCGGTCTTCAGGCGGCCGATGCGCAGCGGCAGCTCGCGCAGGCGACGGGCCAGGGCGATCGAGGGCGGGTCGCCAGCGCGACCGCCAGAGTAGTTCTGCAACCCGATGTGGATAAGTCCGCCGAGGAAGGTTCCGGTGGTCAACACCACGTTATCGGCCAGGAAACGCAGGCCCATCTGAGTGACGACACCCTTGACCTGATCCTGTTCGACGATCAGGTCATCGGCGGATTGCTGGAATATCCACAGGTTGGGCTGGTTTTCCAGCAGGCTGCGGATGGCGGCCTTGTACAACGCGCGATCCGCCTGGGCGCGGGTGGCGCGTACGGCGGGCCCTTTGCGCGCATTGAGCACACGGAACTGGATGCCGGCCAGGTCGGTGGCTTGCGCCATGACACCGCCCAGCGCATCGATCTCCTTGACCAGGTGGCTCTTGCCGATGCCGCCGATCGCCGGGTTGCAGCTCATGTGGCCGAGGGTTTCCACGTTGTGGCTGAGCAGCAGGGTCTTCACGCCCATGCGCGCAGCGGCCAGGGCCGCCTCGGTACCGGCATGGCCACCGCCGATCACGATGACGTCGAAACGGGAAGGGAAGTCCACCACGCACCTCGCGGTTATGAACTGTGAATTCGGGGAAGCCGGCAAGTATAGGCGCAGAGAGTGCCTGAAAGAAGTCATGGCCGTCGCTTGCCCGCCACTCGGTACGCCAGGTCTTTTATAGATAGAGAGATATGAATTTCTTAAAGAGCTTTCTCTTAAAGCTATGTTTAGCAACGTTCCGTTCTGTGGATAACGGCCTGTAAGCCCTCTGGCAAAGGGCTTTCAGACAATGACAACCCTGTGCCGAACCCGGGTGCAAGCTTGGCATAAGCGGTCGGCAAGCTGGGGAGAAGTGGCCTATCTATCCACAAGCGCGTTTTCCAGTGGCCAATCCCCAGGCTTATCGACCGGGTTCACAGGCAGTTGTGCACAGGGTTTGCGGGTCACTTGCCGATGCAGAAACTGGAAAAGATGCGTCCCAGCAGATCGTCGGAACTGAACGCACCGGTGATCTCGCCCAGTGCCTGCTGCGCCTGACGCAGATCCTCGGCAAGCAGCTCGCCGGCGCCGGCCAGGGTCAGCTGGGCATGCCCGTGATCCAGGTGGGCGGCTGCCTGATGCAAGGCTTCCAGGTGCCGGCGGCGTGCGCTGAAGCCACTTTCGGCGGTCTGCTGATAACCCATGCAGGTCTTCAGATGCTCGCGCAGCAGGTCCAGACCGGCGCCACTGCGTGCCGACAGGCTCAGGGTGACATGGCCATCGGCGCCCTGCTGGAGGCCGGCCGGCTCGCCGCTCAGGTCGATCTTGTTGCGAATCAGGGTGACCCGCTCGGGTGCCGGGCGCTTGTCCAGGAATTCCGGCCACAGCGCAAAGGGATCGTCGGCCTCCGCAGCGCTGGAGTCGACCAGCAGCAGAATGCGGTCGGCCTCCTCGATAGCCTTGAGCGCGCGTTCCACACCGATACGCTCCACCTGATCCTCGGTGTCGCGCAGCCCGGCGGTATCCACCACGTGCAGCGGCATGCCATCGATGTGGATATGTTCGCGCAGCAGGTCGCGGGTGGTGCCGGCGATGTCGGTAACGATCGCCGCCTCGCGGCCGGCCAGGGCATTGAGCAGGCTGGACTTGCCGGCATTGGGGCGGCCGGCGATCACCACCGTCATGCCGTCGCGCAGCAACGCGCCCTGCCCGGCCGTGCGCTGTACCTCGGCCAGGTAGGCGCGGATGGCTTCCAGCTGGCGCAGCACGTGGCCATCCGCGAGGAAGTCGATTTCCTCCTCGGGGAAGTCGATGGCCGCTTCCACATAGATGCGCAGCTGGATCAGTTGTTCGCTCAGCTCGTGCACGCGCCGCGAGAACTCACCCTGCAGCGAGCGCAGGGCGTTGCGCGCCGCCTGGGCCGAGCTGGCCTCGATCAGGTCGGCAATGGCCTCGGCCTGGGCCAGGTCGAGCTTGTCGTTGAGGAAGGCGCGCTCGCTGAACTCGCCCGGACGCGCCTGCCGCGCGCCGAGTGCCAGGCAGCGATCCAGCAGCAGATCGAGCACCACCGGCCCGCCATGCCCCTGCAACTCCAGCACGTTTTCGCCGGTGAACGAATGCGGGCCGGGGAAGAACAGCAGGATGCCCTCGTCCAGCACCTGGCCCTCGGCGTCGCGCCAGGGCCCGTAGTGGGCGTGCCGCGGGCGCGGCGTGCGGCCGCTGAGCGCCTCGGCGATCGACAGGGCCAGCGGCCCGGAAACCCGCACGATGCCTACCCCTCCACGACCCTGGGCGGTGGCGACGGCGGCAATGGTGTCACGGCTGTGCATGGAACGTTTCTCCACAATGCAAAACGCCCCGAGAACGGGGCGTTTGCAGGGTTTGGCGAATGGCGCCGGCTTACTTGGCCGCAGCCTCGATCTGCCGGGTAATGTACCACTGCTGGGCGATGGACAGGACGTTGTTGACCACCCAGTACAGCACCAGACCAGCCGGGAACCACAGGAAGAAGAACGTGAAGATGATCGGCAGCAGTTTCATCACGCGCGCCTGCATGGGGTCCGGCGGCGTCGGGTTGAGTTGCTGCTGGATGAACATGGTCACGCCCATGATGATCGGCAGGATGAAGTACGGGTCGGTGATCGACAGGTCGGTGATCCACAGGATCCACGGCGCCTGGCGCATCTCCACGCTTTCCAGCAGCACCCAGTACAGGGCCAGGAACACCGGCATCTGCACGAGGATCGGCAGGCAGCCGCCCAGCGGGTTGATCTTCTCCTTCTTGTACAGCTCCATCATCGCCTGGGACATCTTCTGGCGATCGTCACCGTACTGCTCCTTGAGCGCCTGCAGCTTGGGCGACACGGCGCGCATGCGGGCCATGGACTTGTAGCTGGCCGCCGAGAGCGGGAAGAAGATCAGCTTGATGATCAGGGTCAGCACCACGATCGACCAGCCCCAGTTGCCCAGCACGTCGTGGATCAGCTCCAGCAGCCAGAAGATCGGCTGGGCGAGGAACCAGAGGATGCCGTAGTCGACGGTCAGGTCCAGGTCAGGGGCCAGGGCCTTGAGGTCTTCCTGGATCTTCGGACCGGCGTAGAGGGTCATGCCGGTTGCGCCCTGGCTGCCGGCGGGGACGTCGAGTGCCTGACCGGTGAAGCCGACGATGTAGTTGCCCTGGCTGTCCTTGCGGCCGTAGACGCCGTTGCTGCTGTCGGCTGGCGGAATCCAGGCAGTGACGAAGTAATGCTGCAGCCAGGCGACCCAGCCACCTTGCACGGTAGTGCGTAGCGGCTTGTCGTCCAGGTCGCCCATGGAGACCTTCTTGTAGTTCTCCTCGGGGGTCCAGATCGCCGCGCCGAGGTAGGTGGCCGACGTGGCGGTGGTCGAAGACGGATCGGCGCTGCCGTCGCGCTTGAGCTGCGCGTACGGGGTGCCGCGCCAGGCCTGGCCGCTCTGGTTGTCGACCAGGTACTCGACTTTCAGGTCATAGCTGCCGCGGGTAAAGGTGAAGCGCTTGGTGTAGCTGATGCCCTGGTCGGCGTAGGTCAGGTCGACCACCAGACGGTCCTGACCTTCGGCCAGCTGGTACTGGCGCGATTCCGCGCTCCAGCGCGCCCGGCCGCTGCTGCTATCCGGCGCGTTGTTGCCGAGCAGACCGCTCTGGGCCAGATAGGTGCTGCCGTTGCGATTGTCGAACAGCTGGAACGGTACATCGGGGTTCTTCTGATGGCGCGGGTACTTCGGCAGGCTCAACTGGACGATATCGCCACCGACCGGGCTGATGGCCAGTTCCAGCACGTCGGTGCTGACACGGATCAGCTGGTCGGCCCCGGCGGCATCGGCCACCTGGCTGGGTTGCGGCTGCGCCTGCTCCGCCACGGGCACATCGTCGTGCGCCGTGTTGCTCTGCGTGGTATCCGGCAGATCGCTGGCGGGGTTGGCGGCAATGGAGCTGTGTGCCGGCGGCTGTGCCGCCTGGCCGTAGTCCTCATTCCACTGCAGAACCAGCAGATAGGAGACGACTGCCAGGGCGACGAGCAATATCGAACGTTTGATATCCATGGTTACTCGGCCATCGAAGGGGGTCGGGGAGTTGAAGCGGGTGGAACCGGATCGTAACCGCCCGGGTTCCAGGGGTGGCAGCGGGAAAGTCGGCGCAGGCTCAGCCAGCCGCCGCGCAGAACGCCATGCTGTTCGATGGCTTCCAGCGCGTAGCAGGAACAGGACGGATAGAAGCGACAGTGGCTGGCCATCATGGGACTGATGGCATAGCGGTAGAACTTGATCGGTGCGACGACCAGTTTACGCATCCGCGAGCTGTTGGGCATGGGAACCGTCCTGGGGGCGTGGCAGCCGGGCAAGACGCTTCCAGAGCTTGATGAACTGGCCGGCAAGCTCCGGATTGTCCAGGTCGCCGAGGCCCTTGCGGGCCACGACCACGACATCCCAGCCAGCCAGATCGCACTGCTGCTGGCGGAATGTTTCGCGGATCTGGCGCTTCAGACGGTTGCGCTCGACCGAGAGCCTGACGCTCTTCTTGCCGATCACCAGCCCAAGGCGGGGGTGATCCAGACCGTTTGCGCGGGCGAGGAGCAGAACGTTCCTGCCCGCGACCTTACCGCTGGGTGAGTCGAAGACTGCTTTGAACTGTCGGGGTTTGAGCAGGCGCTTTTCCCGACCGAAACTTCGGCTCACCACGAGTGCTGCTGTGGTCAGACGGTCAGACGCTTGCGGCCCTTGGCGCGACGACGCGACAGGACAGCACGGCCGTTCTTGGTGGCCATGCGGGCGCGGAAACCGTGGACGCGAGCGCGCTTCAGGGTGCTGGGTTGGAAAGTGCGTTTCATGATGGATTACCTGGTGGTCACTACGGGCCGGGAGTGGCCCCCGTTTTAAGAGACCGGCAATTCTAGAGAAAGCGAGGGGGCAGGTCAATTTCCAGCCAGCCCCGGCTCGTCTGAAGAAAAGGAATAGGTACTTTTGAGAAAAAGATTGTTTATGTCGTTATGTATTGGTCGCCGAGACTGTTGTGGATAACCTTGCCTAAGCCGTCTGTTCTAGGGCTTGCGGCGCTGTATAGGTCAGCGGATAAGCGTTGGCGTTCCGGTGCACGGGTTGCGGATAAGCGGTGGATGGAATGGCCGCTTACCCACACCCGATTTATCCCGATCGTTATCCGGTGGCTTGCCCACAGAAGTATCCCTTGGTTTATCAACAGATTGGCGCACAGCTGCGTTGCGCCTGACCCATCGGCTCGCCGGCGCGGCGATCGCCCTGTTTGTTGTGGATAACATCCCCCCTGCTCGCTACAATGCCCGCTTGTTTGGCGACCATGTTTTACGCCTTCGAGGCTTGGGGGTATCCGTGTCTGTGGAACTATGGCAGCAGTGTGTGGAACTGCTTCGCGATGAGCTGCCGGCCCAGCAATTCAACACCTGGATTCGCC
The DNA here is from genome assembly GCF_000647775.1 of Pseudomonas sp. RL. Lineage (NCBI taxonomy): Bacteria > Pseudomonadati > Pseudomonadota > Gammaproteobacteria > Pseudomonadales > Pseudomonadaceae > Pseudomonas > Pseudomonas sp. RL. The sequence continues at coordinate 26,893 of NZ_JBOY01000005.1, forward strand.
CGCTGCAGGTCGAAGGGGATGCCGATGAGCTGCGCGTGTATGCGCCCAATCGCTTCGTGCTCGACTGGGTCAATGAAAAGTACCTGGGTCGTCTGATCGAGCTGCTCGGTGAGCGCGGGAATGGCCTGTCTCCCGCCGTGTCGTTGCTGATCGGTGCCCGCCGCAGTGCTCGCCCGGCTGCCACTGCGCCGCGGCCGGTGGCTGCTGCGGCTCCTGCGCCGGCCATCGATGCGATGCCGGCGCCTGCAGTCGAGGCCCCAATGGTTGCTCCGCCGCCGGCGCCCAGCCGGGTGGTCGAGCGCAACGTCCAGGTGGAAGGTGCGCTCAAGCACACCAGCTACCTTAATCGCACCTTCACCTTCGAGAACTTCGTCGAGGGCAAGTCCAACCAGCTCGCGAGGGCGGCCGCCTGGCAGGTGGCCGACAATCCCAAGCACGGCTACAACCCGCTGTTTCTGTACGGCGGGGTCGGCCTGGGCAAGACGCACCTGATGCACGCGGTGGGTAACCACCTCCTGAAGAAGAATCCCAATGCCAAGGTGGTCTACCTGCATTCCGAGCGTTTCGTGGCCGACATGGTCAAGGCGCTGCAGCTCAATGCCATCAACGAGTTCAAGCGTTTCTACCGTTCGGTGGATGCGCTGCTGATCGACGATATCCAGTTTTTTGCCAAGAAGGAGCGCTCCCAGGAGGAGTTCTTCCACACCTTCAACGCGCTGCTGGAAGGTGGTCAGCAGGTCATCCTGACCAGCGATCGCTACCCCAAGGAAATCGAGGGGTTGGAGGAGCGGCTGAAATCGCGCTTCGGCTGGGGCCTGACGGTGGCGGTCGAGCCGCCCGAGCTGGAAACTCGCGTGGCGATCCTGATGAAGAAGGCCGAGCAGACGCGTATCGAGCTGCCCCATGACGCCGCGTTCTTCATCGCGCAGCGCATCCGCTCCAACGTCCGTGAGCTGGAAGGGGCACTCAAGCGTGTGATTGCTCACTCGCATTTCACCAACAGCCCGATCAGCATCGAGCTCATTCGCGAGTCGCTGAAGGACCTGCTCGCCCTGCAGGACAAGCTGGTCAGCATCGACAACATCCAGCGCATCGTGGCCGAGTACTACAAGATCAAGCTGACCGAGCTCCTCTCCAAGCGACGCTCGCGTTCCATCGCCCGGCCACGACAGGTGGCCATGGCGCTGTCCAAGGAGCTGACCAATCACAGCCTGCCGGAGATTGGTAATGCGTTCGGTGGGCGAGACCACACCACGGTCCTGCACGCCTGCCGTAAGATTGCCGAGCTCAAGGAATCCGACGCGGACATCCGTGAGGATTACAAGAACCTGCTGCGCACGCTGACCACCTGATTCCACCTGTTCGCAAGGAACCCACCATGCATTTCACCATTCAACGCGAAGCCCTGTTGAAACCCCTGCAACTGGTGGCCGGCGTCGTTGAGCGCCGTCAGACGCTGCCCGTGCTTTCCAACGTTCTGCTGGTGGTTCAGGGCCAGCAACTGTCTCTGAGCGGTACCGACCTGGAAGTGGAGCTGGTTGGCCGCGTCAGCCTGGAGGAGCCAGCCGAGCCGGGGGAGATCACCGTGCCGGCGCGCAAGCTGATGGATATCTGCAAGAGCCTATCCAGCGATGCGCTGATCGACATGCGCGTCGATGATCAGAAGTTGCTGATCAAATCCGGCCGCAGCCGCTTCACGCTCTCTACCCTCCCCGCCAACGATTTTCCCAGCGTCGAGGAAGGTCCCGGTTCGCTGGGTTTCAGCGTTGCACAAAGCAAGCTGCGTCGGTTGATCGAGCGGACCGGCTTTGCCATGGCCCAGCAGGACGTGCGCTATTACCTCAACGGCATGTTGCTGGAGGTCAATGCCGGTGTGCTGCGCGCCGTGGCCACCGATGGGCATCGTTTGGCCATGTGTGCCCTGAATGCCGGTATTCCTCATGGCGACCGCCATCAGGTCATCGTGCCACGCAAGGGGATTCTCGAGCTGGCCCGCCTGCTCACCGACCAGGACGGCGAAGTGGCTATCACCCTGGGCCAGCACCATATCCGCGCCACCACCGGTGAATTCACCTTTACGTCCAAGCTGGTCGACGGCAAGTTCCCCGACTATGAGCGCGTGCTGCCCCGTGGCGGCGACAAGGTGGTGATCGGCGACCGCCAGCAGCTTCGCGAAGCGTTCAGTCGCACTGCCATCCTCTCCAACGAAAAGTACCGTGGCATCCGGCTGCAGCTGGAGAATGGCCTGCTAAAGCTGCAGGCCAACAACCCGGAGCAGGAAGAGGCCGAGGAAGAAGTGGTAGTGGAATACCAGGGCTCGCCTCTGGAGATCGGCTTCAACGTCAGCTACCTGCTGGATGTGCTCGGTGTGATGAGTGCGGAGCAGGTGCGCCTGGTGCTCTCCGATGCCAACAGCAGTGCGCTGGTGCAGGAAGCCGACAACGACGACTCTTCCTACGTCGTCATGCCGATGCGCCTGTAATACGCGCACCTGCCTTTTCGAAGTGTCCCTGCTTCGTCTGATGGTCACCGGCGTGCGCAATCTGCAGCCGGTGACCCTGCAGCCTTCCCCCGGTATCAACATCCTCCACGGTGCCAACGGCAGCGGTAAGACCAGCGTGCTCGAGGCTATCCATCTGCTGGGCATGGCGCGGTCCTTTCGTAGTCCGCGCCTGCAACCGGTCATTCAGACCGAGCATAGCGCCCTGACTGTTTTTGGTGAGATCCAGCTTGCCGAGGGTGGCTGCAGCAGCTTGGGCCTCGGCCGTGAACGAAACGGCGAGCTGCAGATCCGTATCGACGGACAGAACGCACGCAGTGCCGCGCAGTTGGCCGAAGCGCTGCCGTTGCAGCTAATCAATCCGGACAGTTTCCGGCTGCTTGAGGGCGCGCCCAAGGTACGCCGCCAGTTCCTGGATTGGGGAGTGTTCCACGTGGAACCTCGCTTCCTAGGCAGCTGGCAACGCCTGCAAAAGGCCCTCAGGCAGCGGAATTCGTGGCTTCGGCATGGTAGACTGGACGCCATTGCGCAGGCTGCCTGGGACCGGGAGCTGTGCCTGGCAAGCCGAGAAATCGACACCTATCGACGCGCTTATCTCCACTCCCTGAAACCGGTTTTCGAGAACACGCTGGCCCAGCTGCTGGATCTTCCCGGGCTGTCCCTCAGCTACTACCGAGGGTGGGACAAGGATCGCGAGCTGGAGGAAGTGCTGGAGAGCAGCCTGCAGCGAGACATGTCGCTCGGCCACACCCAGGCAGGTCCTCAGCGCGCCGATCTGCGTTTGCGCCTGGAGGGCCACAATGCGGCAGACATTCTATCCCGCGGTCAGCAGAAGCTGGTGGTGTGCGCCTTGCGCATAGCCCAGGGGCATCTGCTCAATCAGGCCAAACAGGGTCGTTGCCTCTATCTGGTAGACGACCTGCCCTCGGAGCTGGACGAGCGTCACCGGATGGCGTTGTGTCGCCTCCTTGAAGAGTTGCAGTGCCAGGTATTCATCACCTGCGTCGAACCCCACGTATTGAAGGATGGCTGGCGCACGGATACGCCGGTTGCCATGTTCCACGTGGAACATGGTCGAATCACCCAAGACTATCGGAGTGAAGCATGAGCGAACAAAACACCTACGACTCCTCCAGTATCAAGGTGCTGAAGGGATTGGATGCAGTGCGCAAACGCCCCGGTATGTACATCGGCGATACCGACGATGGCACCGGTCTGCACCATATGGTGTTCGAGGTGGTGGACAACTCCATCGATGAAGCCCTGGCCGGCTACTGCTCCGAAATCACCATTACCATTCATACCGACGAATCGATCACCGTCCGCGACAACGGGCGGGGCATTCCTGTGGATATCCACAAGGAAGAAGGCGTTTCGGCTGCTGAGGTCATCATGACCGTGCTGCACGCTGGCGGTAAGTTTGATGACAACAGCTACAAGGTCTCGGGCGGTCTCCATGGCGTGGGCGTCTCGGTGGTCAATGCGCTCTCCGAAGAGCTGGTGATGACCATTCGGCGTGCCGGAAAAGTGTGGGAGCAGACCTACGTGCATGGCGTGCCGCAGGCGCCTCTGGCCGCAGTGGGCGAAACCGAGGGCACTGGCACGCAGATCCACTTCAAGCCGTCCGCGCAGACCTTCCGCAATATCCATTTCAGTTGGGACATCCTGGCCAAACGCCTGCGCGAGCTGTCGTTCCTCAACTCCGGCGTCGGCATCGTGCTGCGCGACGAACGCAGCGGCAAGGAAGAACTCTTCAAATACGAAGGCGGCTTGAAGGCCTTCGTCGAATACCTGAACACCAACAAGACCGCAGTCAACAGCGTGTTCCACTTCACCGTGCAGCGCGAAGAGGACGGTGTGGGCGTAGAAGTGGCCCTGCAGTGGAACGACGGCTTCAATGAAAACATCCTGTGCTTCACCAACAACATTCCGCAGCGTGATGGCGGCACCCACCTGGCGGGCTTCCGCTCGGCGCTGACACGCAATCTGAACAACTACATCGAGGCCGAGGGCCTGGCCAAGAAGTTCAAGATTTCCACCACTGGCGACGATGCCCGTGAAGGCCTGACCGCGATCATCTCGGTGAAGGTGCCGGATCCCAAGTTCAGCTCGCAGACCAAGGACAAGTTGGTGTCCTCGGAAGTGAAGACTGCGGTGGAACAGGAAATGGGCAAGTTCTTCGCTGACTTCCTGCTGGAGAACCCCAACGACGCCAAGGCGGTGGTCGGCAAGATGATCGATGCCGCACGGGCTCGCGAGGCCGCGCGCAAGGCCCGGGAAATGACCCGTCGCAAGGGCGCCCTGGACATCGCCGGCCTGCCGGGCAAGCTGGCTGACTGCCAGGAAAAGGACCCCGCGCTGTCCGAGCTCTACCTGGTGGAGGGTGACTCCGCCGGCGGTTCCGCCAAGCAGGGCCGCAACCGGCGCACCCAGGCGATCCTGCCGCTCAAGGGCAAGATCCTCAATGTGGAGAAGGCGCGCTTCGACAAGATGCTTTCCTCCCAGGAAGTGGGCACCCTGATCACCGCGTTGGGCTGCGGCATCGGCCGCGACGAGTACAACATCGACAAGCTGCGTTACCACAACATCATCATCATGACCGACGCCGACGTCGACGGCGCCCACATCCGTACCCTGCTGCTGACCTTCTTCTTCCGGCAGCTGCCGGAGCTGATCGAGCGTGGTTACGTCTACATCGCCCAGCCGCCGCTGTACAAGGTCAAGAAGGGCAAGCAGGAGCAGTACATCAAGGACGACGAGGCCATGGAGGAGTACATGACCCAGACCGCCCTTGAGGATGCCAGCCTGCACGTCAACGAGAACGCGCCGGGCATTTCCGGCCTGGCCCTCGAAGCCTTGGTCAACGATTACCGCGCGGTGATGAAGACCCTCAAGCGCCTGTCGCGCCTGTATCCGCAGGAGCTCACTGAACACTTCATGTACCTGCCGGCCATTGGCCTGGAGCAGTTCGCCAGCGAAAGCGCCATGCAGGGCTGGTTGGATGGGCTGCGCGAGCGCCTGAAGGCCGAGGAACGCTCGGGCCAGGCCACCTACCAGCTGCAGCTGCGCGAGGACCGCGAGCGCGGTTTCTGGCTGCCGGAGGTGGAGATCAAGTCCCACGGCCTGTCGCACTACATCACCTTCAACCGCGACTTCTTTGCCAGCAACGACTACAAGAGCGTCGTGGCATTGGGCGAGAAGCTGGGCAACCTGCTCGAGGAAGGCGCGTATGTGAAGCGTGGCGAGCGGCGCAAGGCGGTTAGCACCTTCAAGGAAGGCATGGACTGGCTTATGGCGGAAACCAGCAAGCGCTACAGCGTGCAGCGCTACAAGGGCCTGGGCGAAATGAACCCGGATCAGCTGTGGGAAACCACCATGGACCCGGCCGCCCGGCGCATGCTCAAGGTGACCATCGAGGACGCCATTGCCGCCGACCAGATCTTCAATACCCTGATGGGCGACGCCGTGGAGCCGCGCCGCGACTTCATCGAGGCCAATGCCCTGGCGGTGTCGAATCTGGACGTCTAACACCTGCAGACGATGAAAAAAACCCGGCCTGCGCCGGGTTTTTTTTGCCGCGAAAGAGCCCTAGCCCATCCAGCCAAGGGTGAGGCCGGTGAGCATCAGGTAGCGCGCACCCTTGGCGACCAGGACCAGTAACAGAAAGCTCCACCAAGGCTCACGCATCACGCCGGCAATGACCGTCAGCGGATCGCCGATGATGGGGAGCCAGCTCAGCAGCAGGCTCCAGCGGCCGTAGCGTTGATAGCGCTGGCGGGCCTGTTCCAACTGCTGGGGGCTGACAGGGAACCAGCGTTTGTGCTGCCAGTGTTGCAGAGAACGACCCAGCAGCGCATTCAGGCAGGAGCCCAGCACGTTGCCGGCGGTTGCGATCCCCAGCAAGGCGACGATTGAATACTGCCCGCTCAGCAGCAGTGCCACCAGCAGGGCTTCGGATTGCAGGGGCAGCAGGGTTGCCGCTCCGAGGGCCGCAAGAAATAACCCGCTGTAGGCGCCGGCTTCGATCATCGTGTGGGCACTGCGTAGCGGGGAAAACGGCGCATGAGAAACATGTCTCTGGGAAAAGGCACGGCAGGGTAACCGAAGCGTCGCCGGCAACCCACGGAAAATCATGGACTTAGGTCTTATAGCCGACTGTGGTGGTTAACAGGCCTAATGACACTCACAACAACAATGACAAACCCGAACTCAATAACAACAACAGTCAACGCCTCTGACATAACAACGACAAGACGGCAGGGACGTAGCAAACAGATTCTTTTGACGTGGCTGTAGGTGCCCGGGAAAGAACGGACTGTCACTTCAGGCAGCAGCCCGGTACCGGTTGAAGTAGCCGACACCCGCAGTCAAAAAAATACGTTCGCTCTTGGCTCCATGTGGGAGCCGTCAGCAACAGACACCAACGGCCATAACAACAACAAGGCCGGGGGCAGGCAAAGATACGCAGTTGAATGTTCAAGGGGAGCCTCAGGCTCCCCTTTTTGCTGCGCGCGCAAAATCCTCCGGTGGGGGTTACTTGAGCAGCCCTTCGGCCTTGAGTGCAGCCTGTACCGCCGGGCGTGCGGCGATGCGCTGCTGGAATGCCTGCAGCGCCGGATAGGGCGCGAGATCGACGGCCAGGAACTGGCACCAGCCCAGCACCACGAACAGGTAGGCATCGGCGACACCGAAGCGGTCACCCACCAGATAATCACGTCCTTGCAGGGCATCGGCGGTATAGGTCAGGCGCTGGGCGATCGTGGCGCGAGCGGCCTCCTTGACCTCCTCCGCAGTGCCTGGACGGAACAGCGCGCCGAAGTTCTTGTGCAGTTCGGTGGCGATGTAGTTCAGCCACTCCTGAGCACGCGCCCGGGCCAGGCTGCCCGCCGGAGCCAGCAGGCCGGCGTCGGGCTTCTGGTCAGCCAGGTACTGGACAATCGCCGGGCCTTCGGTCAGCAGTTCACCATCGTCCAGGCGCAGCGCGGGCACGTAACCCTTGGCGTTGATCTGGCTGAAGTCCTCACCGGAGGCGGTGCGGTGCGGTTGGGTACGCAGGTCGACCCTTTCCAGCTGGTGATCGAGACCCAGCTCGCACAGCACGATGTGCGGAGAAAGCGAGCAGGCGCCCGGGGCGTAGTAGAGCTTCATGATGGAATCCTATGCAGGTTGGAAATGGCGTCGCAGCCCTGCCCTGGTTCCACACCCGGGCAGGGCACCGTTCAGCTTGCCAGTAGAACGCTGCGATTGCGACCGTCGCGCTTGGCCTGGTACAGCGCCTGATCGGCACGGCGCAGCAGGCGCTGGTAGTCCGGATGGCCGTCGTGTACCGCCACACCGATGCTGACGCTGAGCTGAAGTACTTGGCCGCCGATGCGGAACGATTCGGAGGCAATGCGCTGCCGCAGACTCTCGGCCACCTGCAAGGCGCGTGTCGGCTCGATGTCCACCAGGACCAGCAGGAACTCCTCGCCCCCATGGCGGAAGGCATAGTCGCCGCCGCGCGTGTTGCTGGTCAGCAGGCCGGCAATCTGCTGCAGCGCCTGGTCCCCGGCCTCGTGTCCGTAGGTGTCGTTGATCTGCTTGAAGTGGTCCACGTCGATCAGCAGCACCGCGAAGCTATGACCACTCTGTCGGCTGTAGAGCACCTCCTTGCTCATCACCACCGGCAGGAACTTGCGGTTGAGCAGGTGGGTGAGTGCATCACGGCCGGCCTCCAGGTCGTTGGCCTGCTCGAACAGGCTGTCGAGCAGGAATCGGATCGACTTGGTCTGCTCGCGGATCTGGCGCAGCAGATCGATGGGCAGATCGCTGCGCCCGCCGTGTTCCTGGCTGCGCAAATCCTCCAGCTGGGCATCGATGGCACGGATGTAGGTGAGGATGGACGTGCTCTCCGGCGAACCCTGGAAGGCGTGCGAGGCCTTGTGGCGAAACCACAGGCCGAACTCCGAATCGCTGAGCTTCGGCAGATAGCTGGCCTGCTGGCCGGTGGCCAGGGCAAACATCAGCTGGTTCTCCCAGTCCAGCAGTGCGCCGCGTTGCCGTTCCTTCTCCGTACCCAGGTTCTGCGACACCGAGAACAGTCGGTAGGCCTCTTCGGCACGCGAGTTGCGGTCGTGGGACAGCGAATAGGCCTGGCTCATGATCTCCATGGTCAGATCGATCAACTGGCAGGCCAGGCGCGTGGCGGCGTGCTGGGCGTGATCGTCCAGGCCGCTGTCCATGAGCAGCCGGGAAAGGTGGGTCTTCAGCTGGCGGGCGCCGCGCAGCACCAGGGACACCGGCACCTCGATGCGTGCGTGCACCTTGCCGACGTGCTGCTGCAGGCGAATGCACTCGATCACCTGTTCCGTCTGCTGGGCGGCAAACACGTTGATGATCCAGCGCTGCAGCGAACTGCTCAGCTGGGTACGTACCTGCTCATGACTGAGGTAGGGAGAGGAACCGGGGTTTTCCAGCATCTGTTCGTAAAATTCGCGGGCCAGCGCGACGCGGTACGTCTCGGCCAGCGACTGGAGAATCGGCAGGGCATCGGCGTATTGGCGGATCAGTGCCTGCCATTCTTGCGCGAGAAGTTCTTCATTCATGGGAGCACGGATCAAGGCGGGGCCGGCAACGCCGGCCCGGAATACGGGGTAGACCGTCAGCTGGCCAGCGAGGCGCTGCTGACAGCACGAGGGGGATCGATCTCGGCCATGCGCTCACCGATCCAGCGTTCGGCACGCTGATTCAGCTCGCTGATCGCGCGCGGGCCTTCGCCTTCGGCGTACATGGGCGGGCCGATGAACACCTGGATGGTGCCGGGGTGTTTGGCCCAGCCCTGCTTGGGCCAGCAGTGGCCGGCATTGTGTGCGATAGGCAGCACCGGTAGACCGGCGTTGACGGCCAGCGCCGAACCGCCGCGGGAGAACTTGCCGGTTTCCCCTACCGGCACGCGGGTGCCTTCCGGGAATACCAACACCCAGTTGCCGCGCATCAGGTGCTCATGTCCCTGCTTGGCCAGCTGCTTGAGGGCCAACTTGGGATTGTCGCGGTCGATGGCGATGGGGCGCATCAGCGCCAGGGCCCAGCCGAAGAACGGCACCAGCAACAGTTCGCGCTTGAGCACCTGGCTCAGCGGACTGAACAGCCCGGACAGGAAGAAGGTTTCCCAGGTGCTCTGGTGTTTGGCAAGGATCACGCAGGGGCGCTCGGGAATGTTCTCCAGCCCATGCACCTCATAGCGGATACCCACCAGGGAGCGGGCCAGCCAGATCGCCAGCCGGCACCAGCTCTGCACGATGATCCGGTAGCGCTGGCGAAACGGCAGCAGCGGCGCGATGACCAGGCTGGCGGTGCCCCACACAAAGGCGCTGGCCGACAGCAGCAGATAGAACACCACGGTTCTCAGGCGTTGCGTTGCGCTCATGGACGGGTTTCCAGCAAATGGTCGGCCACGGCGGCCAGGTCATCAAAGACTTGTGTGCCGGATGGAAGCGGCTTCTCCAGCGTGCGCTGGCCTTTGCCGGTGCGCACCAGGAACGGATCGGCACCGAGCGCCAGGCCGGCTTCCAGATCGCGGCGGCTGTCGCCCACCGCGGGGACGCCGCGCAGGTCGCTCAGGCGGAAATGCGTGGCGATGCGCCGGAACAGGCCGGGCAGCGGCTTGCGGCAATCGCAGGCGTCGTCCGGACCGTGAGGACAGTGTTCGATCAGGGCGATCACGCCGCCCTGCTCTTCCACCAGCCGCCGCAGGCGCTGGTGCATCGCGTCCAGGGTCTGCGCGCTGAAATAGCCGCGGGACAGCCCGGATTGGTTGGTGGCTACCGCCACCGTCCAGCCGGCTCGGCTGAGTCGGGCGATAGCCTCGATCGAGCCGGGAATCGGAACCCACTCTTCCAGACTCTTCACGTAGTCGTCGGAGTCCTGGTTGATGACGCCGTCGCGGTCAAGAATGATCAGCTTCATACAGCAGCCTCGAAGAGGGGCTTCAGGGGGTGCCTGAAGCCCGATCGTCACCTAGCCGAGCAGCGAGATGTCCGCCACGCCCAGGAACAGGCCGCGCAGCTGCGCCAGCAGGGCATAGCGGTTGGCGCGCACGCTGGCGTCCTCGGCATTGACCAGCACCTGATCGAAGAACGCGTCCACCGGCTCGCGCAGCTTGGCCAGACGCTCCAGCGCCTCGCGGTAGCAGCGCGCGGCCGCCAGCGGCTGTACGTCCTGCAGGGCATGCTGGATGGCAGCATTCAGCGAGAACTCGCTGGCGTGGTCGAAATAGCGGGCCTCGACAGCGGCTGGAAGCTGGCCTTCCTGCTTGCTCAGCAGGTTGGACACGCGCTTGTTGGCCGCGGCCAGCGAGCCGGCTTCCGGCAGCGCACGGAACGCCTGCACGGCCTGCACGCGCTGGTCGAAGTCCAGCGCGGAACGCGGCTGCACGGCGCGCACCGACAGGTAGGTGGAGACGTCGATGCCTTCGTCCTCGTAGCGAGCGCGCAGACGGTCGAAGACGAACTCCAGCACCTGTTCGGCCAGGCCGGCGGCCTTGACCTTGTCGGCGTACTGGGCGACGGCAAACTCGACGGCTTCGACCAGGTCCAGGTCCAGTTGCTTCTCGATGAGAATACGCAGCACGCCGAGGGCGGCGCGGCGCAGGGCGTAGGGGTCCTTGGAGCCGGTGGGCAGCATGCCGATACCGAAGATGCCGACCAGGGTATCCAGCTTGTCGGCCACGGCCACGGCAGCGCCGGTCAGGGTCTGCGGCAGCTCGGCGCCGGCGCCGCGCGGCATGTACTGCTCGTTGAGCGCCAGGGCGACGTCGTCGGCTTCGCCGTCATGCTTGGCGTAGTAGTAGCCGGCGATGCCCTGCATTTCCGGAAACTCGCCGACCATCTCGGTGGCCAGGTCGCACTTGGAGAGGATGCCGGCGCGGCGGGCGTTGTCCGCATTGCCACCGATGCGTTCGGCGACGAAACCGGCCAGCGCCGAGACGCGTTCGGCCTTGTCCAGCACGGTGCCCAGCTGCGCCTGGAACACCACGTTGGCCAGGCGCTGGTTGAAGCTTTCCAGCTTCTGCTTCTTGTCCTGCTTGAAGAAGAACTCGGCGTCGGTGAGGCGCGGACGCACCACCTTCTCGTTGCCGGAAACGATCTGCGCCGGGTCCTTCGATTCGATGTTGGCCACGGTGATGAAGCGCGGCAGCAGCTTGCCGTGGGTATCCAGCAGGCAGAAGTACTTCTGGTTGTCCTGCATGGTGGAGATCAGCGCTTCCTGCGGCACGGCCAGGAAACGTTCTTCGAAGGAACAGACCAGCGGCACCGGCCACTCGACCAGCGCGGTCACCTCATCCAGCAGTGCCGGCGGCACGATGGCGGTGCCGTTCTCGGCCTTGGCCAGTTCGGCGACGCGGGATTCGATCTGCGCGCGGCGCTCGGCGAAATCAGCCAGCACGTAGGCGCTGCGCAGATCTTCCACGTAGCTGTCCGGACGGCTGATGCGCACGTCGTGGTTGGCATGGAAGCGATGCCCGCGCGAGGTGCGGCCGGCCTTCTGGGCAAGGATCTCGCACTCGACCACGCTGTCGCCGAGCAGCATCACCAGCCAGCGGGTCGGACGCACGAATTCTTCCTTGCGATCGGCCCAGCGCATGCGCTTGGGGATCGGCAGGGCATTGAGCGACGCTTCGACGATGCCCGGCAGCAGGGCCACGGCGGGCTGGCCGGCGATGCGCTGGGAGAAGCGCAGCTTGGCGCCGCTGCGGTCGATCTCCGCGAGGTCCACGCCACATTTGCGGGCAAAGCCCAGGGCGGCCTGGGTCGGGTTGCCGTCCTTGTCGAAGGCGGCCTGCACCGGCGGGCCATCGAGGTTCACTTCACGATCGGGTTGCTGCACGGCCAGTTGGCTGACCTGCACGGCCAGCCGGCGCGGCGCGGCGTAGTAGCAGGCAGTGGCATAGGCCAGGCCGGCGTCCTTCAGGCCCTTCTCGATGCCGGCCAGGAAGGCTTCGGCCAGGCTCTTGAGCGCCTTGGGCGGCAGCTCTTCGGTGCCCAGTTCGACCAGAAAATCTTGTGCGCTCATTATTCGGCCTCCTTCAGCTTGGCCAGGACTTCGTCACGCAGTGCGGGGGTGGCCATCGGGAAGCCGAGGCGGGCGCGGGCCAGCAGGTAGCTCTGGGCGATGTTCCGCGCCAGGGTGCGCACACGCAGGATGTACTGCTGGCGGGCAGTCACCGAGATGGCGCGGCGCGCGTCCAGCAGGTTGAAGCTGTGCGAGGCCTTGATGACCATTTCGTAGGCGGGCAGCGGCAGCTGCTGCTCCATCAGCCGGTTGGCCTCGGACTCGTAGTGGTCGAACAGCTCGAACAGCTTGTCGACGTTGGCGTGTTCGAAGTTGTAGGTGGACTGTTCCACCTCGTTCTGGTGGAACACGTCGCCATAGGTGACCTTGCCGAACGGGCCGTCGGAGTAGACCAGGTCGTACACTGAGTCCACGCCTTGCAGGTACATGGCCAGGCGTTCCAGGCCGTAGGTGATCTCGCCGGTCACCGGGTAGCACTCCACCCCACCCACCTGCTGGAAGTAGGTGAACTGGGTCACCTCCATGCCGTTGAGCCAGACTTCCCAGCCCAGGCCCCAGGCGCCCAGGGTCGGCGATTCCCAGTTGTCCTCGACGAAGCGGATGTCATGCACCGAGGTGTCCACGCCGATGCGGCGCAGCGATTCCAGGTACAGCTCCTGGATGTTGGCCGGGTTGGGCTTGAGCACCACCTGGAACTGGTAGTAGTGCTGCAGGCGGTTGGGGTTCTCGCCGTAGCGACCGTCGGTCGGCCGGCGGGACGGCTGCACGTAGGCGGCGTTCCAGGTTTCCGGACCGATGGCGCGCAGGAAGGTGGCGGTGTGGAAGGTGCCGGCGCCCATTTCCATGTCGTAGGGCTGCAGGATCACGCAGCCCTGTTCGGCCCAGAATTGCTGCAGGGCCAGGATCAGGTCTTGGAAGGTGCGCACGGCGGGCGTAGTCTGGCTCACGGAATTTCACCTGTGCTGATGCGGGGAGAAGCGTCCCGGCCGGATGAAGCCTGGTGGATCCGACAGGCGCTTTGACGACGTTCAAAGCCGCGAAGTATATCCGAATGACCGGCCCTCGATGCTAGGAAACACCGATGCCACGCTGCGCCTGGTGCACTGACGATCCGATCTACATCGCCTACCACGACCGCGAATGGGGCGTCCCCCAGCGCGATCCGGCGGTGCTGTTCGAATTGCTGATCCTGGAAGGTTTCCAGGCGGGACTGTCGTGGCTGACCGTGCTGCGCCGGCGTGACTATTTTCGTCAGGTACTGCACGGTTTTGACCCGCAGCGTCTGGCCAGTTTCAGTGACGAGGACATCCTGCGTCTGCTGCAGGATCCTGGCCTGATCCGCAATCGCCGCAAGCTGGAGGCGGTGCGTGGCAACGCCCGCGCCTGGCTGCGCATCGACGCACCCGCCGACTGGCTGTGGTCGTTCGTCGGCGGCACGCCGATAATCAACCGCCCTGCGCATATCGGCGAGGTGCCGGTACACACCCCCGAGGCCGAGGCGATGAGCAAGGCCTTGAAGAAGGCCGGCTTCAGCTTCGTCGGGCCGACCATCTGCTATGCGCTGATGCAGTCGGCCGGCATGGTGATGGACCATGTCGTGGATTGCTCGCGTCACGCCGAGCTCAGCCAGCCGCCGCGCTAGTCGGCGAGCCTTCCCGACCCGGATTGCGCTTGCGCGGGATGCCCCTGTGAAAGATCCTTGCCGCCCCGGCCTGATAGCGGCTGGCCATTTTTTTGCAATGAACGTTTCGTGATGACGAAATGCCATTCCTGTAGAGAGGAAACGCGTGTGGAAAGAATCAAGGGAGCCCTGGCAGTCGGTTTCCTGAAGCTGCTGGCCCTGTTGCCCTGGCGCGCCGTGCAGGCGCTGGGCTCCGCCGTGGGCGTACTCATGTATCGCCTGCCGAACCGCTCCCGCGAGGTGGCGCGCATCAACCTTGAACGCTGTTTCCCGGAGCTTGACCCGGCCGCCCGGGAAGCCCTGCTGCGCGACACGCTGAAAGCCATTGGCAAGACCTTCACCGAAAGCGCCTGCGCCTGGATCTGGCATCCGCAGCGCACGCTGCAGAAGGTGCGTGAAGTGGAGGGTCTCGACGTCCTCGAGCGGGCCCTGGCCTCGGGCAAGGGCGTGGTCGGCATCACCAGCCACCTGGGCAACTGGGAAGTGCTCAACCACTTCTACTGCTCGCACTGCAAGCCGATCATTTTCTACCGTCCGCCGAAGATCCAGGCGCTCGATGACCTGCTGGCCGCGCAGCGCACCCAGATGGGCAACCGCGTGGCACCTTCCACCAAGGAAGGCATCCTCAGCGTGATCAAGGAAGTGCGCAGTGGCGGGCAGGCCGGCATTCCGGCCGATCCGGAGCCGAGCCGCAGCAGCGGTCTGTTCGTGCCCTTCCTGGGTACCCAGGCGCTGACCAGCAAGTTCGTGCACGGCATGATCAGCGGCCACAAGGCGGAGGCGCTGTTCCTGCATGCGGTGCGTCTGCCCGACGGCTCCGGTTTCAAGGTGATCATGGAAGCCGCTCCGGAGGCCATGTACAGCGAAGATGCACAAACCGCCGTGGCGGCGCAGAGCGAGGTCATCGCACGTTATGTGCGCGCCTACCCGGACCAGTACATGTGGACCATGAAGCGCTTCAAGCAACGCCCCGAGGGTGAGGCGAAGTGGTATTGACTGCTGTCAGCGGCGACCGCCGTCGCCATTCGCGTACGCCGCTCTACTGGCATATCCGCGTCTGGCACGAGAGCTTCGGTGAAAAGGACGCACATACCCGGGACGTATCCGCCGTGGGTGTCTATGTGGAACTGCGCGAGCTGGTCAGGCTGCCGGTGGGTACGCGCCTGAAGGCGCAGATCCAGGGACTGCCATCCCCCGCTCCGGTGCTGGAGATGGAGATTCAGCGTACCGACGAGCGCGGCGCCGGTCTGCTGTTCATCCTCAATGACGCGCGCGGCTGAAAGCCGCTAGAATGCCGCCCGCCCCAAGCGGGCTTCATGGGTTCCCTCACCCCAGGTCAAAAAAAGGATCATCCGATGCCGTTGCCTACCCTGGCGGTCCAGCGTGCGCTGGCCGTGCTTATCGCGTTTCACATCCTCATCATCATCGCCAGCAACTACCTGGTGCAGATCCCGGTCAGCCTGTTCGGCTGGCACACCACCTGGGGCGCCTTCAGTTTCCCGTTCATCTTCCTGGCCACCGACCTCACCGTGCGTCTGCTCGGCAAGCAGGTTGCGCGGCGGGTGATTGCCCGGGTCATGCTGCCGGCGCTGCTGGTCTCCTATGGGGTCTCGGTGCTGTTCCAGGAAGGCACCTACCGCGGCGTCGCGGCCTTGCTGGAGTTCAACGACTTCGTGCTGCGCATCTCGTTGGCCAGCTTCGCCGCCTATGTGGTCGGCCAGTGGCTGGACATCCAGGTGTTCGACCGCCTGCGTCGTCTGCGCCAGTGGTGGGTGGCGCCCGCCGCCTCGACCACGCTGGGCACGCTGGTGGACACCTTCGTGTTCTTTTCGGTGGCCTTCTGGAACAGCAGCAATGCATTCATGGCGGCCAACTGGGTGGAGATCGCCGCAGTGGACTATGTGATCAAGCTGGCCATCAGCCTGGCGCTGTTCGTGCCGCTCTACGGCATGCTGCTCAACGCGCTGATGCGACTGCTGCCGGGGCACCCGGCCACGGTGTAATCGCTGGTGGTGGCCAACGCTGTGCGTTGCCCACCCTACGGTGCGTCTCCGTGTAGGGCGGTCGGCGCTGTTTACGAGCGCGCCGGCTTGTCCAGCTTCTTCAGGAACACCGTCATCTCCTTCTCGGCCTGCTTGTCGCAGTGACCCTGCGCCGCCTGCAGGCCCTGTTGCCAGGCCTGGCGCGCGCCGTCGAGGTCGCCGCTGGCCTGCAGCGCCTTGCCCAGCAGCTTCCAGGCGGCGGAATACTTGGGGTCCTGCGCCACGCAGCGGCGCAGATGCTCGGCGGCCCTGGCCGGATCGCCGGCATCCAGATAGCCCTTGCCGAGCCCGAAGCGCAGCAGCGGGTTGTCGATTCCCTTGGCGAGCATGTTTTCCAGCGATGCGAGCATGACGGCGGTCTCCGTGCGGACCCGCTCACCTTAAAAGAATGCCAACCCCACTTGGAAGAGCCGTTCCACATCGCGGATATGGCGTTTGTCCATCAGGAACAGGATCACGTGGTCGCCGGACTCGATCAGGGTGTCGTCGTGGGCGATCAGTACTTCCTCGTCGCGGATCACCGCGCCGATGGTGGTGTCCGGCGGCAGGGCGATATCGCGGATGCGCCGCCCCACTACCTTGCTGGACTTGGCGTCGCCATGGGCGATGGCCTCGATGGCCTCGGCGGCGCCCCGGCGCAGCGAGTGCACGCTGACCACATCGCCACGGCGCACGTGGGTCAACAGCGTGCCGATGGTGGCCAGCTGCGGGCTGATGGCGATGTCGATCTCGCCGCCCTGCACCAGGTCCACGTAGGCGGTGTTGTTGATCAGGGTGATCACCTTGCGCGCGCCCAGGCGCTTGGCCAGCAGCGAGGACATGATGTTGGCCTCGTCGTCGTTGGTCAGCGCCAGGAACATGTCCGCGTCGTTGATGTTCTCTTCCAGCAGCAGGTCGCGGTCCGAGGCGCTGCCCTGCAGCACGATGGTGCTGTCCAGCACTTCCGAGAGATGCCGGCAGCGCGCCGGGCTCTTCTCGATGATCTTCACCTGGTAGCGGCTTTCGATGGCCTCGGCCAGGCGCTCGCCGATGTTGCCGCCGCCGGCGATCACCACGCGCCGGTAGCTGTCTTCCAGGCGACGAAGCTCGCTCATCACCGCGCGGATGTTGCCGCGCGCGGCGATGAAGAACACCTCGTCGTCGGCCTCGATCACCGTGTCGCCGCGCGGCACGATGGCCCGGTTGCGCCGGTAGATGGCCGCCACCCGAGTGTCCACGCCGGGCATGTGGGCGCGCAGTTCCTTGAGCTGCTGGCCGACCAGCGGCCCGCCGTAGTAGGCCTTGCTGGCCACCAGCTGGGCCTTGCCATCGGCAAAGTCGATCACCTGCAGGGCGCCGGGGTATTCGATCAGGCGCTTGATGTAGTTGGTCACTACCTGCTCGGGACTGATCAGCACGTCGACCGGGATGGCCTCGTTGTCGAACAGCCCGGCGCGGGTCAGGTAGGCGGGTTCGCGCACGCGGGCAATCTTGGTCGGCGTGTGGAACAGGGTGTAGGCCACCTGGCAGGCGACCATGTTGGTCTCGTCGCTGTTGGTCACCGCCACCAGCATGTCGGCATCGTCGGCGCCGGCCTGGCGCAGCACGGTGGGAAACGAGCCGCGGCCCTGAATGGTGCGGATGTCCAGGCGATCACCCAGCTCGCGCAGGCGGTCGCCGTCGGTGTCGACCACGGTGATGTCGTTGGCCTCGCTGGCCAGGTGCTCGGCCAGGGTGCCACCCACCTGGCCGGCGCCGAGAATGATGATCTTCACCTGTTAGCTCCGTTAGCAGGCCACTGAGAGGTCAGCCACTAGCCGCGCGGGCCAGCGGCAATCTTCATCAGCTTGGCGTAGTAGAAACCATCGTGGCCGTCCGGCTGCGGCAGCAGCTGGCGTCCGTGGGCCGGTTTGATGCCGAAGTTGCCCGGAATATCCAGTTCGCGCGCGCCCGGCGTGCGCGCCAGGAAGGCGTCGATGTTAGCGCTGTTTTCCTCGGGCAGCACCGAGCAGGTGGCGTAGAGCAGAATGCCGCCGACCTCGAGGGTCGGCCACAGGGCATCCAGCAGTTCGCTCTGCAAAGTGGCCAGGGCACTGATGTCCTCGGCCTGGCGGGTGAGCTTGATGTCTGGATGGCGGCGGATTACCCCGGTGGCCGAACAGGGGGCATCCAGCAGGATGCGCTGGAACGGCGTGCCGTCCCACCAGGCGGCGATGTCGCGGCCATCGGCGGCGACCAGCGTGGCCTGCAGGCGCAGGCGATCCAGGTTTTCACGCACTCGGGTCAGGCGCAGCGGCTCGGCATCCAGCGCGATCACCTCGCCCAGGCCCGGCTCGCGCTCCAGCAGGTGGCAGGTCTTGCCGCCCGGTGCGGCGCAGGCGTCCAGCACGCGCTGGCCGGGCGCCAGTTCCAGCAGGCCGGCGGCCAGCTGCGCGGCCTCGTCCTGCACGCTGACCCGCCCCTCGGCGAAGCCCGGCAGGCCGGTGACGTCGCAGGGCTGCAGCAGGCGGATGCCGTCGGCGCTGAACGCGCAGGGTTCGGCTGAAAGGCCGGCGGCGCGCAATTCGTCCAGATAGGCGTCGCGGCTGCCGTGGCGCCGATTGACGCGCAGGATCAGCGGCGGGTGCAGGTTGTTGGCCGCGCAGATGGCTTCCCAGTGCTCCGGCCAGTCGGCCTTCAGGCGCTTCTGCAACCAGCGCGGATGAGCGGTGCGGCTGACCGGATCGCGCTCCAGTTCGGCGAACAGCGCCTCGCCTTCGCGCTGGGCGCGGCGCAGCACGGCATTCAGCAGGCCCTTGGCCCAGGGCTTCTTCAGCTTGTCCGTGCAGCCAACCGTTTCGCCGATGGCGGCATGCGCCGGGACGCGGGTGTGGAAGAGTTGGTAGAGGCCGACCAGCAGCAGGGCCTCGACATCGCGATCGGCGGCCTTGAACGGCTTCTGCAGCAGCTTCTCGGCCAACAGCGCCAGGCGCGGTTGCCAGCGGGCGGTGCCGAAGGCCAGTTCCTGCACCAGTCCGCGGTCGCGGGCTTCGACGCGCTCGAGCAGCGGCGGCAGGCTGCTGCCCAGCGAGGCGCGGCCCTGCAGGACGGCCGCCAGGG
>NZ_JBOY01000006.1:0-72838 GCF_000647775.1 Pseudomonas sp. RL
GTTGATTTACAAGGAGTTTTCAGCAGCTCTGCGCTGGAAGTGGGGCGCATTATAAGCCTATCCAGCAGACCGTCAACCACTATTTGACTCACTGAACCAAATTGCGCCGAGCAGCTACCACCCTGCCCAGCCAACGCCGCCCCCAAGGGGTGCGGAAAAACAGCAGCGCACTAGCGAGGCACATATAGAGCGCCCACAACCCTAGGTCGGAGCGCACAACCCAGAGCATGTGCAGCAGAACCACGAGCAGAATCGGATAGACCAGGCGGTGCAAGCTCTTCCAACCGGCCCCTAGGCGACGCATGCTCCACCTGTTAGAAGTCAGAGCCAGCGCCAGCAACCCCAGGAAAGCCAGCGCCCCTACCATCACATAAGGTCTTTCCAGCAGCTCCGCGGGCAGGCGCTGCCATTGGGCACCCATGATGAACAATACAAAGCAGGCAATATGCAGGGTGGCGTACGCGAAACTCCACAACCCCAGCTGTCGCCGGATCGCCAGCCAGTGTGGCCAGCCTGTCAGTCGTGACAGCGGCGTCATGGCCAGCGTGAGCAACAGCAACACAAGCGCCCCCTGCCCCAAATGGTCCAATAGCCACTTACCCGGTTCGGGACCGAGGGCCAGCAGCCAACCGAGGTACAACCAATAGAGCGGCACACCCAGCGCAGCGAGGAAAACGGCAATACGCAACCAGGCATGTTTCATCAGTAATGCTTCCGCAGATCCATGCCCCGGTAGAGGTCCGCAACCTGTTCACCATAGCCGTTGAATAACTCGGTCGGCCGCACGTTAGGGCTGAATAACGTATTGGGCAGACGGCGCTCCTGGGCCTGGGACCAGCGCGGATGGCTGACCGAGGGGTTCACATTGGCGTAGAAGCCATACTCGTCAGGGGCAATACCCATCCAGGAGCTCTCGGGTTGCTCGCTGACGAAGCTGATACGCACGATCGATTTAATGCTTTTGAAGCCATACTTCCATGGCACCACCAGACGCAGAGGCGCACCGTTCTGGTTAGGCAACACGCGGCCATACATCCCGACTGCCAGGATCGTTAATGGATGCATGGCCTCATCCATCCGCAGCCCCTCCACATAGGGCCAGTCGATCACCGAGAACCGCGACCGGGTACCGGGCATTTCCGCCGGCCTATGGAGCGTTTCGAAACGCACGTAGCGGGCATCACCCAACGGCTCGACCCGCCGGATGAGGTCTGCCAGTGGAAACCCCAGCCAGGGAATCACCATCGACCAGGCTTCTACACAACGAAGCCGGTAGATCCGCTCCTGCAATCGGCTCTGTGCACAGAGCTGGTCCAGATCGTAAGTACCCGGCTTGGCCACCAAGCCATCGATGCGAACCGACCAGGGTTCGGTCTGCATCGCCGAGGCGTAGCGTGCCGGGTCGGTCTTGCCCGGCCCGAACTCGTAGAAGTTGTTGTATTGGCTGGCAACGTTGAAGGGAGCGACCCGCTCATCCGAAGACGACCACTGCACGTCGGCCAGGCGCCGCTGCAGCCAGGGCGGCGCAATGGCCGGCTCCACGTCGGAGTACTGCGCCCAGCCGACACTAGGCAGTGCGCCACTGGCAACACCCAGCAACGCGCCTTGCATCAGCCGGCGACGGGAAAGATAGACAGATTCGGGGGTGACCTCGCCTTCGCGACAGTCACTTGAAGGGGGGGACTTGATCAACATACTGCTTACCTCGCCCAACGGGCGCATGATGCACCCGCGAGCGAGATTGGAACAGACCTTATTCTTGCCCCGCGCGCCCCTGGCGACGACGAAGCTGAAGCACGAACTGCACCGGGCCGGATACCGCGTAGGCCAGGAAGATCAGCAGCAGCACTCGCGGCGGGTCGCTGAACACCACAGCGAACACCAGCACCACGACAAGAATAGCCACGAAGGGTACGCGCCCCTTCAGGTCCAGATCCTTGAAGCTGTAGTACTTGATGTTGCTGACCATCAGCACGCCGGCCAACGCCACCAGCAGGGCAAACAGCATGACGGTGGCGACAGGCATGTCGACGCCCTCAACACCGAAATCCTTCAAGGCCCAGACGGTACCAGCCACCACACCGGCCGCCGCCGGACTGGCGAGACCCACGAACCACTTCTTGTCGACCTTGCCGATCTGCGTGTTGAAACGAGCCAGACGCAGTGCGGCACAGGCGGCGTAGATGAAGGCTACGGTCAGGCCGACATTGCCCAGCTCCGAGAGCGCCCACTGATAGGCGAGCAGGCTCGGCGCCAGACCGAAGGCCACCATGTCCGACAGCGAATCGTATTCTGCGCCGAAGGCACTCTGGGTGTTGGTCAGGCGTGCCACGCGACCATCCAGGCTGTCCAGCAGCATCGCGACGAAAATGGCGATGGCCGCCACCTCGAACTTGCCGTTCATGGCACTGACGATGGCGAAGAAGCCGGCGAACAGGTTGGCGGTGGTGAACAGGTTGGGCAGCAGGTAGACGCCACGGTGACGCACCTTGCGCCCTTCTGCATCCTGGCCCTCCTCGACGTGCTCGTCGATCGGCAGCAGGCTTTCAACGGCGGAGTCCTTGTTCGGCTCCTCGGGACTTTCGCTCATGGACGATTACCTTGAAACAGAAGGAAGAAGACAGTGATCCAGTGTATGCCGGATATCACCGCCGGGCTTTATACCAGATGCTTCGAGAACAACGAAAAAACGCGGCACCAGGCCGCGTCTTTTCGGATCGTGCAAGCGCTTAGTTCTTGCTCTTGTCGACGATCTTGTTGGCAGCGATCCACGGCATCATGGCGCGCAGCTTCTCGCCGACCACTTCGATGCCATGGGCAGCATTGTTGCGCCGGTAGGCGGTCATCGACGGATAGTTGGTGGCGCCTTCGCTGATGAACATCTTGGCGTACTCGCCGTTCTGGATGCGCTTCAGGGCGTTGCGCATGGCGGCACGGGACTGCTCGTTGATCACTTCCGGACCGGTGACGTACTCACCGTACTCGGCGTTGTTGGAGATCGAGTAGTTCATGTTGGCGATGCCGCCTTCGAACATCAGGTCGACGATCAGCTTCAGCTCGTGCAGGCACTCGAAGTAGGCCATTTCCGGCGCGTAACCGGCTTCGACCAGGGTTTCGAAACCGGCCTTGACCAGCTCGACGCAACCGCCGCACAGCACGGCCTGCTCGCCGAACAGGTCGGTTTCGGTTTCGTCCTTGAAGGTGGTTTCGATGATGCCGGTACGGCCGCCACCCACGCCAGACGCGTAGGACAGAGCGACATTCTTGGCATTGCCGGAAGCGTCCTGGTAGACGGCGATCAGGTCAGGGATGCCGCCGCCGCGCACGAATTCGGAACGCACGGTGTGACCCGGTGCCTTCGGGGCGATCATGATCACGTCCAGGTCGGCGCGCGGCACCACCTGGTTGTAGTGGATGGAGAAGCCGTGGGCGAAGGCAAGGGTGGCGCCCTTCTTCAGGTTCGGCTCCAGCTCCTCGCGGTACAGCTTGCCCTGGAACTCATCCGGGGTCAGCACCATCACCACGTCGGCCTGGGCGACAGCCTCGGCCACTTCGGCGACTTTCAGACCATGGTTCTTGGCCTTGGCGATGGAGGAAGAACCGGCACGCAGACCGACAGTGACATCCACACCGGAGTCCTTCAGGTTGCACGCATGCGCATGGCCCTGCGAACCGTAACCGATGATGGCGACCTTCTTGCCCTGGATGATGGAGAGGTCGCAGTCTTTGTCGTAATAAACTTTCATGAAATTTCCTCGGTATCTGGCCGTCTGGGCCACTTCAATAAAACGTCAGATGCTCAGCACTTTGTCGCCACGGGCAATCCCGGTGACACCGCTGCGCACGGTCTCCAGGATCGACGTGGTGCCGATGGCCTGGATGAAGCTGTCCAGCTTGTCGCTGGTGCCGGCCAGCTGGATGGTATAGACGCTCGGCGTCACGTCGACGATCTGCCCACGGAAGATGTCGGTGGTGCGTTTGACCTCGGCGCGCTGGGCGCCGGTGGCCTTGACCTTGACCAGCATCAGCTCGCGCTCGATGTGGGCGCTTTCCGACAGGTCTACCAGCTTTACCACCTCGATCAGCTTGTTGAGGTTCTTGGTGATCTGCTCGATCACCTCCTCGTGGCCGATGGTGGTCAGGGTCAGGCGCGACAGGGTCGGATCCTCGGTCGGCGCCACGGTCAGGCTTTCGATGTTGTAGTTGCGCTGGGAGAACAGGCCGACCACGCGGGACAGGGCGCCCGGTTCGTTTTCCAGCAGCAGGGAGATGATGTGTCGCATGCTCAGGTCCGCTCCGTCTTGCTCAGCCACATGTCGCGCATCGCGCCGTCCCTGATCTGCATCGGGTAGACGTGCTCGCTGGTATCCACCGCGATGTCGAGGAACACCAGGCGGTTCTTGAGGGCGAAGGCCTCTTCCATCTTCGGCTTGAGATCCTTCAGCTCGGTGATGCGCATGCCGACGTGGCCATAGGCTTCGGCCAGCTTGACGAAGTCGGGCAGCGATTCCATGTAGGAATGCGAGTAGCGGCTGTTGTACTGCATGTCCTGCCACTGACGCACCATGCCCAGCGCGCCGTTGTTGAGGTTGACGATCTTCACCGGCAGGTCGTACTGCAGGCAGGTGGACAGTTCCTGGATATTCATCTGGATGCTGCCTTCGCCGGTCACGCACGCCACGTCCGCGTCCGGGAAGTTCAGCTTGGCGCCCATGGCCGCCGGCAAACCGAAGCCCATGGTGCCCAGGCCGCCGGAGTTCAGCCAGCGATTGGGCTTGTCGAAGCGGTAGTACTGGCAGGCGAACATCTGGTGCTGGCCCACGTCGGACGACACGAAGGCGTCGCCCTTGGTGACTTCGTAGAGGGTCTCGATGACCTTCTGCGGCTTGATGATCGAGCCGTCGCCCTCGTTGTAGGGGAACAGTCGGCCACTGCCACGCCACTCGTCGATCTGCTTCCACCAGCTGGACACGGCGTCCTTGTTCGGCGTCTGGCCGATTTCCTTGAGCACGGCGACCATCTCGGTCAGCACGCTGTCCACCGGACCGACGATCGGGATGTCGGCCTTGATGGTCTTGGAGATGGAGGCCGGGTCGATGTCGATGTGGATGACCTTGGCGTTCGGGCAGAACTTGGCCGGGCCGTTGACCACGCGATCATCGAAACGCGCGCCGACGGCGAGGATCACGTCGGCATGGTGCATGGTCACGTTGGCGGTGTAGCTGCCATGCATGCCGAGCATGCCGATGAACTGGCGGTCGCTGCCAGGGTAGCCACCGAGGCCCATCAGGGTATTGGTGACCGGCAGGTTGAGCATTTGCGCCAGTTCGGTGAGCTGCGCGGACGCATTGCCCATGATCACACCGCCGCCGGAGTAGAGCACCGGGCGCTTGGCGGCCAGCAGCATTTCCGCGGCCTTGCGGATCTGTCCGGAATGGCCTCGCACCGCCGGGCTGTATGAGCGCAGCTTGGCCTTCTTCGGGTAGACGTATTCGTATTTTTCGCCCGGAGTACCCATGTCCTTGGGAATGTCCACCACCACCGGGCCGGGACGACCGGACTCGGCGATGTAGAACGCCTTCTTCAGGGTTTCGGGAATCTCCGAGGGATGCTTGATCATGAAGCTGTGCTTCACGATCGGCCGGGAAATGCCGACCATGTCGGTTTCCTGGAAGGCGTCGGTGCCAACCATGGTGCTGGGCACCTGGCCGGAGATCACCACCATCGGAATGGAGTCCATGTAGGCGGTGGCAATACCGGTGATGGCATTGGTCGCACCAGGACCGGAGGTCACCAGCACCACGCCGGCCTTGCCGGTGGCGCGGGCATAGCCGTCGGCCATGTGAGTGGCGGCCTGTTCGTGGCGGACCAGGATATGGGTGATTTCCTTTTCCTTGAACAGTGCATCGTAGATGTGCAGCAGGGCACCGCCCGGGTACCCGTAAACATATTTCACGCCTTCGTCGCGCAGGAAGCGGACGACCATTTCAGCGCCGGATAGAAGCTCCACGTTATTCCCCTCTAGAACGCCAGAATGCCGCCTGGGGCCAGGCAGCCTGTTTAGGTCTACTCCTCGGCAGAGCATGTGCGACGGTTGGCCGCAAATGGAAACAGCTCTACTGAGCAAGTACTGGGAGCAACCCTGGTGTGTTGCGGATGGCTCCCACCCAGCGCGAGGTAACGCGTTGCGGGTGTTACAGATTCGGCACGGGTAGGCGCCTCGAGTCGCGTGAATCGGAGCCGTCGGCTCAAGATGCAGCGAGCGTGGAATTGTTCGGATAAGGCGCGAGCAAGTCAAGTCGCACGTGCTGCGAGGCGGGCATTGTGCGCCCTCGCGCCGACAGAGCCGTCCGTCATCTGTTATTCAGGCACGCTCCACCCACCCGGAACCTACCATGCATCCACTGCTTTCTACCCTGCTGCTGCTCAACGCCTCGTCTGCCCTGGCGGCTGCCGTCCACAGCTGGACGGACGAGCATGGCATCCGCCATTTCAGCGACCGCCCCAGCGCACTGCACAGTACGCAAGCACAGCCCCTGCCCAGCGCACCATCGCCCGGCCCCAGCCAGCAGCGAAGAGACAATACCGCGCAACGCGCGGCCGCAGAGCAACGCCGCTTCAATGACGTTCTGCGCCGGGATGCCTTCAGGGAGGAGCAGGCACGCCAGCAGCGCTGCAGAACGCTGGAGGAACAACTGGCAATGCTGCGCGACCGGCCACGCCTGAGACTGGCTGATGCCGCAGGCTCCCCACGGCCGCTGGACGAAGCCGAGCGGGAGGTATTGATCCGCGACACGCGGGAACGACTGAGGATCAGTTGCCCGCGGTGATCAGGCGATCAAATTCCGTCAGGGCCACCAGCAGGGTGCGCACCTCGCCGAGTCGCTCGGCATACACCACTTCGGCCATTTCCGTGATGCCGGAAACGGCCGGCAATGGACGACCACTCTCCACCAGGATCTTCATGCGCGGCAGGAAGATCCACTGCAGCCACTGATGCAATTCGAGGGTGTCCACACAGAACGGCTGCTCACTGGACAAGGCTTGGGCACTCGGCGGGACGCTACTCCACCACCCCAGCAGCCGCAGCTCCCGCTCGATCAACAACAACTGATCGGCGACGGCCGAAACTCGATTGTCCATCAACTGCTCACCTTGGCTCGTTGTCGGGCCTGCGCGGCCCCGGCGGGATCGCCCTGACGCTCACGGGCCTTGGCGATCAGCTCCCAGAGGCTGGCCTGCAGCGCGGGTCGACCACCGGCGTAGGTGAGCGCCCGGCGGGCCAACTGCTCGGCCTGGGCAGGATCACCCTGCGCCAGGCGCAAGTCCGCCAGCCGGTAGAGCACCTGCGGCTCGCGGGGGGCGATGCGCTGTGCGCGCTCCAGACTGGAGGCGGCGCCATTCAGGTCCCCTCCATTCTGCATCTGCCGGGCGGATGTGAGCAGCGCCAGGACCGGACCGTCCAACTGCTCATCCGGCGCCAGCTCACCCTGGGGAATCCCGGTCGGTGCCGGCACGCGCGGCGATGCGGATATCACCGGAGACACCCCACCGGTCGACTGCCCTTGCCCTGCACCGGGAAACGCAATGGCACCCGGTGCGGTCTGCAGCGGTGCCGAACCGGCATCCTGCGGCACCATCACCACGACACCGGCATCTTCCTCCTCGGCGGGCGCGGGAGCCGCAGCGGGCGTGCGCGGCGTGGACTGACGACCAAGCGGCTCGGCGCCCATCCACTCCTGCTCCTGATAGATCGAGGCGCCATTCTCCTGCACCGGGACCACCCCGCGCGGATTGCTCGCACAGCCCGAGAGCACCAGCAGAACCGCCACGGTGACAAGCCATCTGTTCACAAGCACACCTCTGTCGTCAGTTCAGCCAACCGCGCACCCAATCCATGACCGATTCGGCCGGCGGGATCCCACAGGAGACGCCCGGCAGCGGCTCGCTGCCACGGATGTAGGGCATCTGCACGGCATCCGGACAATGTTCGGCGGAACCCTCGCCGGTATGCGCATTCACCCAGGCCAGCACGATGTTGTCCGGTACCGGCATCTCCAGCGGCATCGGATCGGCCTTGGCCATGAACCGCGCCCAGACCTGCAACCCTCCACTGGCGCCGGTCAGCGGCGTTGAGCCGTTGTCGTCACGCCCCATCCAGACGACCGCCAGCAGGTCTTGACTGAAACCGGCGAACCAGCTGTCGCGCGAGTCATTACTGGTCCCGGTCTTGCCGGCCAGCGTCAGGGATGTCGGCAACTGGTTGTAGACGGAGCGACCGGTACCCTCGCGCATGACGCGCTGCATGGCGTTCTGAATCAGATAGATCGCGCCAGGATCGAAACGTTGCTGGATCTCGAACGGATAACGCTTGAGCGGTTCGCCATTGCCGTCGAGCACGCTGCGAATGGCCCGCAGCGGCGTATTGAAGCCGCCGTTGGCCAGCGTCTGGTACATGCCGGCCACCTCCATCGGTGTCAGGCCGCCCGCGCCGAGCAGCATCGAGGGGTAGGCCGGCCATTGCCGTGACACGCCCAGGCGCTGCAGGGTGCGCAGTACATTCTCGACGCCCAGGTCGAGACCGAGCCTGGCTGTGGACAGGTTGTAGGAGTTGGCCAGCCCCTGGTACAGGTAGACGGTGCCATGAGCCTTCTGATCGTAGTTCTGGGGCTGCCAGACCTGACCGTCGCGCGCGGTCACGGAAAACGGCTCGTCCTCGATCAGCGACGTCAGTGTGTACTGACTGGGCCGCTCCAGCGCGGCCAGATACACCGCTGGCTTCACCAGCGAGCCAATCGGGCGCACCGCATCCAGCGCACGGTTGTAGCCCGCAAAGCGCGGCTGGCGACCGCCGATCAGCGCCTGCAGCTCCCCCGTTTCCGGGTTGGCGACCACCATGGCCGCCTCGATCTCATCGACGCCCTTGCGCGCGCCCAACCGTTGCAGCGTCTCGGCCAAGGCTTCCTCGGCCTTCAACTGCAGCAGTGGATCGAAGCTGGTGAAAATGCGCAGCCCTTCCTCGGTGAGGTCCTGTTCCTGGTAGTCCTCACGCAGTTGACGCTTGACCAGGTCGAGGAAGCCCGGGAAGGAGGTATCGGCCAACCGGCCGCGCGGTGTGACACCCAGCGGCTGCTGTTTGGCCTGGGCCGCCTGGGCGACATCCAGGTTGCCTTGCTCGACCATCAGGTCGAGCACCAGATTGCGGCGCGCCAGCGCCCGCTCGGGCTGGCGTCGGGGGTTGTAGTAGGTGGGCCCCTTCACCATGCCGACCAGCAGGGCCACCTGATGCGCCTTGAGTTCGGAGAGCGGCTGGCCAAAGTAGTACTGGCTGGCCAGGCCGAAGCCGTGGATGGCGCGCTGGCCGTCCTGACCGAGGAACACCTCGTTGAGGTAGGCCTCGAGAATCTCCCATTTGTCGTAATGCAGCTCCAGCAGCAGGGCCATCGCAGCTTCCATCGCCTTGCGGCTCAGCGTGCGCTCGCTGGTCAGGAAGAAGTTCTTCACCAGTTGCTGGGTCAGGGTGCTGCCGCCCTGGCGCAGGCCACCGGCACTGACGTTGACCCACATGGCCCGGGCGATGGACTTGGGCGACACACCGAAATGATTGAAGTACTCGCGATCCTCGACGGCCACCAGCGCATCGACCAGCAGCGGCGGCACCTCGTCGATCTTGATCAGAATGCGGTCTTCCTGATGCGCCGGGTAGATACCGCCGATCAGCAGCGGCTCCAGACGCACCACGGCCAGCTCGCCGCCGCCCGGACGGCTCATGCTTGCGACCCGGTCACCGGCGAAGCGCACGCGAATATGCTGAGGCGATTCGGCGCCCTCGTAGAACTGGAAGCCGCGCGTCTGCAGCTCTACGGCACCCCCGGTCACGGCGAAGGCGCCCGGCCCGGCCACGCTCGACTCACGTCGATAGCCGAGCGCTTCCAGCTCGCGCAGGAAATCCGCCTGGCTCAGCTTGAGCCCGCCGAATACCTCCAGCGGCCGCGCGTAGACTTTGGCTGGCACGGTCCAGCGCTTGCCGGAGAATTTCTCCTGCACGACCGCATCGAGATAGATGGCAAAACCGGCCAGTACCACCAGGCCGACCAGACCCAGCTTGACCACCCAGCCAAGCCATCTACGGCGAGGCCTGGAAGGTTTCTTGCCACGGGAACGAGGAGTAGGGGAATGCTTCATGGCGGCGGATTATACGCAGTTTATCCACAATGCGCAGACGGCCACCGGCCGTGGCTGTGGGTAAGTCGTTCGCAAAATGGGTAATGGATGGCCTGAGCCGGTAAGGCCCGGATGATCGAGCTAAGACATGGAAAAAGGTCGCAGAGTTTCCCGCAGGCCGGCACAGCCGCCATAATGTCGCCTTTTCCTGACGAGACGTAAGGACTGACCCGTGAGCCTAGCCCTGATCTCCGCCCTGCAAAATCCAGCCCTTTACCCCCACCCCGTGGACGGTTTCCAGGTCATCGAAACCCACATCTCCTGGGTTCTGCTCACCGGCCCCTACGCCTACAAGATCAAGAAGCCGGTGAATTTCGGCTTCCTCGACTTCACCGAACTGGCCAGCCGCCAGCACTTCTGCAACGAGGAGCTGCGTCTCAACCAGCGTCTCGCGCCGTCGCTCTACCGACAGGTTCTGCCGATCTGCGGCAGCGAACAGGCCCCACAGTTCGGCAGCGACACTCCGGTCATCGAATATGCCCTGCAGATGCGCCAGTTCCCGCAGAGCCAGCTGCTGGCGGAGCTGCAGAGCCGCGGCGAGCTGCGCAGCGAGCACATCGATGCCCTGGCCGAATTGATCGCGCACTTCCACCTGCAGGCACCTCGTGTTCCGGTCGAGCATGCCCTGGGTACACCCGAGGCGGTGATGGCGCCGGTGCAGCAGAATTTTGACCAGATCCGTCCGCTGCTCACCGATGCGGCCGATCTGGCTCAGCTGGACACCCTCGAGCACTGGGCACAGAGCACCTACCAACGTCTGTATCCGCTGCTGGCCACACGCAAGGCCGATGGCTTCATTCGCGAATGCCACGGCGACATCCACCTGGGCAACGCCACCCTGCTGGACGGCGAGGTCGTGCTCTTCGACTGCATCGAGTTCAATGAACCGTTCCGCCTGACCGACATCGTCGCCGACTCCGCCTTCCTGGCCATGGACCTGGAATCGCGCGGCCTCAAGGCCCTGGCCCGGCGCTTCGTGAATCGCTGGCTGGAACTCACCGGCGATTACGCCGCCCTGGAACTGTTCAATTTCTACAAGGCCTATCGCGCCCTGGTTCGCGCCAAGATCAATCTGCTCAGCCTCAGTCACGAGCCGGATGCCACCTGTCAGGCCACCGCCCTGGCCGAATACCGCCGCTACGCCAGCCTGGCCGAACAATACTGCGCCATTCCCTCGCGCTTCATGGCCATCACCCACGGTGTGGCTGGCGTAGGCAAGAGCCATGTCTCGCTGCGCCTGGTGGAAGAACTGGGCGCCATCCGCTTGCGTTCGGACGTTGAGCGCAAGCGGCTGTTCGGCAGTCAGCCCACTGACCAGCAGGGCCAACTCGCCAGTGGCATCTATCAGGCCAGCGCTAGCCAGGCCACCTACCAGCGCCTGGCCGACCTGGCCAGCCTGGCGCTGCGCGCCGGCTATCCGGTGGTTCTCGACGCCACCTTTCTCAAGCGCACGCAACGGGACGCCGCACGGCACGTTGCCGAAGAGAATGGCGTGCCCTTTCTGATCCTGGATTGCCAGGCGCCCGAACCGGTTCTTAAGCAGCGTCTGGCGCAGCGCCAGCGCGAGGGCGGCGATCCGTCCGACGCCACCCTGGAAGTGATGCATGCGCAGCAGGCCTCGCGTGAGCCCCTCGCCGAAGACGAATTATCCCGCCAGCGGGTCATCAACACGCAGGATGGCAGCGGCCTGGAACAGGCCATCGCCGATCTGCGCCAGCGCCTGCCAGGGCTCTGATCCGTCCGTTCGCCGGCGGCCGACCCCTCCCCGGGGCCAGCCGCTACACTTGCCACTGGCAAGGAGGCACGATGAACGACGAACTGCTGCGCCTGAAGAACCTGGGCAAGACATCTGCACAATGGCTGCACGCCAGCGGCATTCACAACCTCGATGATCTGCGCCGACTCGGCTCGGTAGACGCCTACCGAGCCGTGCAGGCCCGTGGGTTTCGCGCATCCCGCGTCCTGCTGTATGCCATCGAGGGCGCGCTTCTGGACATCCCCTGGAGCCAACTGCCGCATGACCACAAGGCAGCGCTAAACGCGGCCCTGGAGCAGCGGCCTCCCAGACCCGCCTCGAAACACTGAAGCGCCGGCAACACAACCGCGCTTGACTATCAAATGATAATCGTTATTATTAGCTTCAACTGATCGCGAGATCAGCCGGTAAGCTGCAAGAGCAGGTGGCCCCAACCGGGCGGCGGTTCTTCAGACTATCTCCTCATCAGGCTAATCACGGTTTTAGACCCGGCACCCGCCGGGTCTTTTTTTGTCCGCCGACCACGCGCCCCACTCAACGCCTCAGGGCCGCCGTTCCCGCCATTCTGCACAGTGATCCTTTTCCGGCAGAGCGCGGGTATACCAGACGAAATCCGCCTGCCGCTCGCTGAGGTCGGCCCCCTCCTCGGCGAGGATCAGCACTCGGGTCACGCCCCGTGCCCCGAGGTCGTCGAGATGCAACGGCACGCCCAGATCACGGCGCACATGGAAGGCACCCGCGAACAACAGGGCGGGCCGTGGCGCCTGCAACAGACGCTCGGCCATGCGCCGGTCGCGCTGCTGCTGGACAAGGCGCATGGCCGGCACCTGCGACTCGGGCAGCATTCCGCAATGCGACTCCCGGATCTGGACATCCAGCGCGGCCAATACCGCCGGCGCACCGCTGCGTTGGCCGCCCAGCTGTGGCTGGCGTCGATAAATGTCGAGGATTTCGCTGCGATCCAGGTTGGCCGCCAGCAGCGGACTGGGCAGCCCCAGCGCGTACTCCACCAGCTCGCCATACAACGCCCAATCCCAGCCAGGCTGCCAGGCCAGCGCCTCGACCAGGTCTCCAGGACGTTCACCCGCCGCCCAGCGGGCGCGCACGGCATCCACGCGCGCCTGCTGATCGGGGTTGAGCATTTCCAGCAACAGGCTGCCGGTCTGGCGCCGCTGCGCAAGCGCCTCCAGCAGCCAGCGCTGCAAGACGTGATGATCCGGGTGATCGTGGCGTTCGCCGACCAGCACCCAGTCCGCCCTGGCCAGCTCGCCTACCAATTGTTCGGGGGTCAATCGCTCGCCGCTCCGCAGATCGACGATTCTATTGTCGATCTGCCCGCTCGGCAGCGGCGGCAGCTGCTGGCAACCGGTCAGCAGCCAGAGCATGGCCAGCACTATCAGACGCATGTCGTTCTCCCTTCATGAAACGAACCCACGCGGCGAAGCATAAGTTTCCGTTTGTCAGCCGACCAGTCGGCCGGCCGCTTGGCATTTGCCGGCAGGGCTGGATAATGCGCGGCCTCACCCGCAGAGGTCCCCCATGATTCGACTGTGTGCCCCCGAAGAACTGGCCGAAGGCCAGAGCCGCGGCTTCAGCCTGCCCGGCACCCGCGTGCTGGCCGTGCGCCGCGCTGGCCGTGTATATGCCTACGAGAATCGCTGCCCGCACCGCAACACGCCCCTGGAATGGCAGGCGGACCGCTTCCTGGATCAAAGCGGCACGCTGATCCAGTGCGCCAGCCACGGCGCCCTGTTCAGCATCGAGACCGGCGAATGCGTCTCCGGTCCCTGCGTGGGGCAGGAGCTGAACCTGATTCCCTGTGAAGAGAACGCGCAAGGCATCTGGGTCGACCCCTAAAGCACCTCCAACTGCCGCACCAGGCTGATGCTATCTGGGGTCAGCTCGGCCCCGTAGGCCAGCACCTCCACCCCGGCGCGCTTCGCTTCGCGCAGCGCCGCCGCGTAGGCAGGGTCAATCTCCTCAGCGGCACGGACCGCCTCGATGCCGGACAGGTTCACGCAATACAGCTGCACCGCACGGATACCGCTGCGCGCCAGGGCCGCCAGCTCGCGCAGATGGCGCGCGCCACGCTCGGTGCGTGCATCCGGAAAGGCCGCCACCGCCTCGCCGGCGTAGCCAAGGGTGACGCTTTTCACCTCCACGTACACTGCCTCACCAGCAAAATCCAGGCAGAAGTCGATCCGGCTGTTTTCCACGCCGTAGCGCACCTCGCGGCGCAGGCCATCGAAGCCGGCCAACTCGCGAATGACGCCCCCACGCAGCGCCTCCTCGACCAGCGGATTGGCCCGCGCGGTATTGATGCAGGCAAGCCGGCCATGCGGCGTTTCACTCAACTCCCAGGTGCCGGGTAGCTTGCGCCGGGGATCATCGCTGCGACTGAACCACACGCGCCCGTCCGCCTGCATGCAGTTGAGCATCGAACCCGTGTTCGGGCAGTGGATGCACAACTCCTCGCCCTGCTCGGTCACCACGTCAGCCAGGAAGCGCTTGTAGCGACGACGCAGGCGCCCCCGCTCCAGCGGTCGCTCAAAGTGCATGGGGCCGCCAGCTGCGCAATCCCCGAGCAATGCGCGCCACGGCTTCTTCCAGGCGCGGCAGGCTCTGGGTATAGGCGAAACGCACATGCCGGTCGGCCAAGTGATGGCCGAAGTCGATGCCGGGCGTGACGGCGACGTACTCGGTTTCGATCAGATGGCGACACAGGTCGTAGGCGTTGCCACCGAACGCCGAGATATCCGCATATAAATAGAAGGCGCCCTCCGGCTCCACCTCAATCCGGAAACCCAGCTCGCGCAGGGCGGGTAGCAGGTAGTCGCGGCGCCGGGCGAATTCGCCGCGCCGCGCCTCGAGGATCTCCAGGGTGGCCGGCGCGAAGCAGGCCAGCGCGGCGTGCTGGGCCACGGTGGAGGCGCTGATATAGAGGTTCTGCGCCAGTTTTTCCAGCTCCGGCACGGCCGCGGGGGGCGCCACCAGCCAGCCCAGGCGCCATCCGGTCATGCCGAAGTACTTGGAAAAGCTGTTGAGCACGAAGGCGTCGTCATCCACCTCCAGCACGCTGTGCGCGTCCGTACCGTAGGTCAGACCGTGGTAGATCTCGTCAACCACCAGGTGACCGCCGCGTGCGCGCGCAGCCGCGGACAGGGCCGCCAGCTCGTCGCGGCGCAGCAGCGTTCCGGTCGGATTGGCCGGCGACGCCACCAGGGCGCCTACACTGTCCGCATTCCAGTAACCTTCCAGCAGTTCAGCGGTCAGTTGATAACGCGTCTGCGGGCCAACCGGCACCAGCTGTGCCGCGCCTTCGACCAGTCGCAGGAAATGCCGGTTGCAGGGATAGCCCGGATCGGCCAGCAACCAGTGCTTGCCGGGATCGACCAGCAGGCTGCTGGCCAGCAATAGCGCGCCGGAGCCGCCGGGGGTGATCAGGATGCGTTCGGGGTCCAGCGACAGGCCGTAACGGTCGGCATAGAAGCCGGCCAGCGCCTCACGCAGTTGTGGCAGGCCGCGGGCCGAGGTGTAACGGGTGTGGCCGGCGGCAAGGGCTGCCTGACCGGCGGCAACAATGGGATCGGCGGTGGTGAAATCCGGCTCGCCGATCTCCAGGTGGATGACGTCATGGCCCGCCGCCTGGAGCTCATTGGCCCGCGCCAGCAGCGCCATGACATGAAAGGGTTCGATGGCGCGACTGCGCGCGCTGAAGGAGCTGAGCAATGCAATCTCTCCCGCCGTGGCGATGGGGAAAACCGGCGATTCTAGCGAACCATGAGCACCGCGGGCAGTTACGACCGTCCGGGAGTAGCGCACCCCGGTACGTTCTGGTAATTTCGCCCGCTTTGATGCGCGGGGGTCCGGTTTGCAACTGACCGGAAGGACTTTCCCCCACGTCTGGGGAATTGAGAAAGCGAGAGGCGGACATCCATGCCCACCAAAGCAAAAGAGCAACAAGGCCAACTCAACCGTGGCTTCGAGCCCTACCAGCCGGCCAAGGGTGAGGAGTACATGAGCGATGCCATGCGCGCTCACTTCACCGATATCCTCAACAAGTGGAAGCTGGAACTGATGCAGGAAGTGGATCGCACCGTGACCCACATGCAGGATGAAGCCGCCAACTTCCCCGATCCGGCCGACCGCGCCAGCCAGGAAGAAGAGTTCAGCCTGGAACTGCGCACCCGCGACCGTGAGCGCAAGCTGATCAAGAAGATCGACGAGACGCTGACCCTCATCGAAGAGAACGAGTACGGCTGGTGCGACTCCTGCGGTGTCGAAATCGGCCTGCGCCGGCTGGAAGCCCGCCCCACCGCCACGCTGTGCATCGACTGCAAGACCCTGGCGGAAATCAAGGAAAAGCAGATCGGTTCCTGATCCCGAACGGGGCGCCAGCGGCGCCCCGTTTCGTTTCCGATGCCCATGCCCCAACGTCCCGCCTACACCGGCCGCTTCGCCCCGACGCCCAGCGGCTATCTGCACTTCGGCTCACTGGTCGCCGCCCTGGCGTCCTATCTGGACGCCCGCGCTGTCGGCGGCGTCTGGCGGGTGCGCATGGAAGATCTCGACCCTCCCCGCGAAGTACCCGGCGCACAGGATGCCATCCTGCACACCCTGGAAACCTACGGTTTCGAATGGGATGGTCCGGTGCTGCGCCAGAGCGACCGGCATGAGGCCTATGCCGAGGTGGTGGGCCGCCTGCTTGCGCAGGACCTGGCCTATCCGTGCCACTGTTCGCGCAAGCAGCTCGAGGGCCAGGCGATTTATCCCGGCACCTGCCGTGATGCGCATCTGGACCGCCACGACGCCGCCATCCGCCTGCGTGTCCCGGACCGTGAATACGCCTTTGTTGACCGGGTGCAAGGCGCGTTCCGCCAGCATCTGGATCGCGAGGTGGGCGACTTCGTCATCCAGCGCCGCGACGGCTTTTACGCCTACCAGCTGGCGGTGGTCCTGGATGACGCGTTCCAGGGCATGACCGATATCGTGCGCGGCGCGGACCTGCTGGACAACACGCCGCGCCAGCTCTACCTGCAGGAACTGCTCGGCCTGCCCCAGCCCCGCTACCTGCATGTCCCCCTGCTGACCCAGCCGGATGGCCACAAGCTGGGCAAGCGTTACCGCTCGCCGCCGCTGCCGGCCGAGCAGG
Organism: Pseudomonas sp. RL; assembly: GCF_000647775.1. Taxonomy (NCBI): domain Bacteria; kingdom Pseudomonadati; phylum Pseudomonadota; class Gammaproteobacteria; order Pseudomonadales; family Pseudomonadaceae; genus Pseudomonas; species Pseudomonas sp. RL. Next base: position 17,133 of record NZ_JBOY01000006.1, read on the forward strand.
CCGCACCTCTGCTGTGCCGAGCCCTGCGTGCTCTGGGCCAGGCGCCCGAGCCCACGCTGGAGCAGGCCACTCCCCGGGAGGTGCTGGCCTGGGGTATCGCCCACTGGGACGCCGGACGCATTCCCCGCCAAGCCACCCTGGCCGAAGCGCAACTTCGCTAGCCCTATCGCGCAGAAATCGAACGGCAATACCGACCGTCGCTTGCAGCCTGGCGTCCATCGCTTATAACGTTGGGCCCGACGACCGCAACCCGCGAAGCCTGCCCCACCATGTACATCTATCGACTGGTCCTGCTTCTGGTGGTGGGCATCTACCTGTTCTCACCGGCCATCATGGACGGCTGGATCCAGCCGGGCAGCGCCTGGTACCGTCCGTACCTGCTGTGGCTGATCCTGATCGTCGTCACCTTCCTGCTGCTGAGCAACCGCGATGCCGATGAGCTTTAACCTCAGCCAGCTGCTGCTGCTCAGCGCGCTGTACCTGCTTGCCCTGTTCGGCGTCGCCTGGCTGAGCGAACGCGGCGCGATTCCGCGCGGTCTGGTGCGCCACCCGATGATCTACACGCTGTCGCTGGGCGTATACGCCAGCGCCTGGGCCTTCTACAGCTCGGTGGGCCTGGCCTACCAGTACGGCTATGGCTTCCTGGCCTGTTACCTCGGGGTGAGCGGCGCCTTCCTGCTGGCACCCGTACTGCTGCAGCCGATCCTGCGCATCACCCGCACCTATCAGCTGTCCTCGCTGGCCGACCTGTTTGCCTTCCGCTTTCGCAGCAGCTGGGCCGGCGGGCTGACCACCACCTTCATGCTGATCGGCATCCTGCCGCTGCTGGCATTGCAGATCCAGGCGGTCACCGACGCCATCGGCATCCTCACCCGAGAGCCGCCGCACGCACGGGTGGCACTCAGCTACTGCGCGCTGATCATCCTCTTCACCATCCTGTTTGGCGCCCGGCACATCGCCACCCGGGAAAAGCACGAAGGCCTGGTGTTCGCCATGGCCTTCGAATCGGTAGTCAAGCTCAGCGCTCTGGCCGGCATCGGCCTGTATGCGCTCTATCGGGTGTTCGACGGCCCCCAGGGCCTGGAAGCCTGGCTGCTGCAAAACCAGGAAGCCCTCGCCACACTGCACACGCCCTTGCAGGAAGGCCCGTGGCGCACCCTGTTGCTGGTGTTCTTCGCATCGGCAATCGTCATGCCGCACATGTACCACATGACCTTCACCGAGAACCTGCGCCCGCGCAACCTGGCTTCCGCCAGCTGGGGCCTGCCGCTGTTCCTGCTGCTGATCAGCCTGCCAGTGCCGTTGATCTTGTGGGCCGGGCTCAAGCTGGGCGCCGGGACCCACCCGGAGTTCTTCACCCTGGGCGTCGGCCTGGCGCTGGACAACCCGGCGCTGACCCTGCTGGCCTACATCGGCGGGCTGTCGGCCTCCAGTGGCCTGATCATCGTCGCCACGCTGGCGCTCTCCGGCATGGCGCTGAACCATCTGGTGCTGCCGGTGTTCCAGCCCAGCGGCGAGAGCAACATCTACGCCTGGCTGAAATGGACCCGCCGCAGCCTGATCGTCGCCATCATTCTCGCCGGCTACGGCTTCTACCTGATGCTGGGTGCCGAGCGCGACCTGTCGGCGCTGGGCATCGTCTCCTTCGTCGCCACCCTGCAGTTCCTCCCCGGCGTGCTGGCAGTGCTCTACTGGCCAAGCGCCAACCGGCGCGGCTTCATCGCCGGTCTCCTGGCCGGCTTCGGCATCTGGCTGGTGAGCATGCTGCTGCCGCTGGTCGGCAACCTGCCCGGGGTGTACCTGCCCGTCCTCGACCTCATCTATGTGCTAGATGACAGCAGCTGGCACCTGGCGGCCATCACCTCGCTGACCGCCAACGTACTGGTCTTCGCCCTGGTGTCGCTGTTCACCGAGCCGAATCCGCGCGAACGCAGCGCCGCCGAAGCCTGCGCCGTGGGCAACGTGCGGCGCCAGCCACGCCGCGAGCTGATCGCCACCTCACCGCAGGACTTCGCCTCGCAGCTGAGCAAGCCGTTGGGCGCAAAGACCGCCCAACGTGAAGTGGAACGCGCACTCAATGAACTGAAGCTGCCGTTCGACGAGCGCCGCCCCTACGCCCTGCGTCGCCTGCGCGACCAGATCGAAGCCAACCTGTCCGGCCTGATGGGCCCCAGCTTCGCCCAGGACATCGTGTCCACCTTCCTGCCCTACAAGAAGAGCAACGAAGCCTACGTCTCCGAGGACATCCACTTCATCGAAAGCCGCCTGGAGGACTACCGCTCGCGCCTCACCGGCCTGGCCGCCGAGCTGGACAGCCTGCGCCGCTACCACCGACAGACCCTGCAGGACCTGCCGGTGGGGGTCTGCTCCCTGGCCAAGGATCACGAGATCCTCATGTGGAACCACTGCCTGGAAGAACTCACCGGCATCCCCGCCCAGCGTGTGCTGGGCGAACGGCTGTCGGCCATCGACGAGCCCTGGCGAGACCTGTTGATGGACTTCATCGCCGCCCCCGACGAACACATCCACAAGCACCGCCTGCTGCTGGATGGCGAGGTGCGCTGGTTGAACCTGCACAAGGCCGCCATCGAGGAACCCCTGACCCCGGGACATACGGGCCTGGTGCTACTGGTCGAGGACCAGACCGCGACCCGCGCCCTGGAGGACAAACTCGTGCATGCCGAACGCCTGGCCAGCATCGGCCGCCTGGCTGCCGGCGTGGCCCACGAGATCGGCAACCCGATCACCGGCATCGCCTGCCTGGCGCAGAACCTGCGCGAGGAGCGTAGCGGCGACGCAGAAGTTACCGAAAGCAGCGCGCAGATCATCGAGCAGACCAAGCGGGTGTCACGCATCGTCCAGTCGCTGATGAACTTCGCTCATGCCGGCGCGCGTCAGCCAGGCAGCGAACGCGTCTGCCTGGCCGAGATCACCCGCGACGCCATCGCCCTGCTGCAACTCAACCGCGAAGGCACCGAGGTGCAGTTCCTCAACCTGTGCAATCCGCAGCACTGCGCGGAAGGCGATCCGCAGCGCCTCGCCCAGGTGCTGATCAACCTGCTGTCCAACGCCCGCGACGCCTCCCAGCCGGGTGGCAGCATCCGGGTGAGCAGCGAGGCGGACGAGCACAGCGTGGTGCTGTGCGTGGAGGACGAAGGCAGCGGCATCCCCAAGAGCGCCATGGACCGCCTGTTCGAACCCTTCTTCACCACCAAGGATCCCGGCAAGGGCACCGGCCTGGGCCTCGCGCTGGTCTATTCGATCGTGGAAGAGCATTATGGCCACATCGCCATCGACAGTCCGGCCGACCCGGAACGCCAGCGCGGCACCCGCTTCCGGGTGACCCTGCCGCGTCACGTCACGCCCATCAACGTCCCGTCCTGAGCCGTCGAGGAGAACCCTGCTCCATGCCCCACATTCTCATCGTCGAAGACGAAACCATCATCCGCTCCGCCCTACGCCGGCTGCTCGAGCGCAACCAGTACGCGGTGAGCGAGGCCGGTTCCGTGCAGGAGGCCCAGGAACGCTACAGCATTCCCGGCTTCGACCTGATCATCAGCGACCTGCGCCTGCCCGGCGCGCCCGGCACCGAGCTGATCCGCCTGGCCGAAGGCACGCCGGTGCTGATCATGACCAGCTATGCCAGCCTGCGCTCGGCGGTGGACTCCATGAAGCTCGGTGCGGTGGACTACATCGCCAAGCCGTTCGACCATGACGAGATGCTGCAGGCCGTTTCGCGCATTCTCAGTGAGCGTCCCGCCACCGTCCCAGCCGCTACGCCGGCCCGCGAGGAGAAGCCGGCCAGCCCGAACGACCTCGGCATCATCGGCTCCTGCCCGGCGATGCAGGACCTGTTCGGCAAGATCCGCAAGGTGGCACCCACCGACTCCACCGTGCTGATCCAGGGCGAATCCGGCACCGGCAAGGAGCTGGTGGCCCGCGCCCTGCACAATCTGTCACGCCGCGCCCGCGCGCCGCTGATCTCGGTGAACTGCGCGGCGATTCCGGAAACCCTGATCGAGTCGGAACTGTTCGGCCACGAGAAGGGCGCCTTTACCGGCGCCAGCGCCAGCCGCACCGGCCTGGTGGAAGCCGCCGACGGGGGCACCCTGTTCCTCGACGAGATCGGCGAATTGCCGCTGGACGCACAGGCGCGCCTGCTGCGCGTGCTACAGGAAGGCGAGATCCGCCGCGTCGGCTCGGTGCAGTCGCAGAAGGTCGACGTCCGCCTGATCGCCGCCACGCACCGCGACCTTAAAAGCCTGGCCAAGCTGGGCCAGTTCCGCGAAGACCTTTACTACCGGCTGCACGTCATCTCCCTGAAGCTGCCCCCGCTGCGCCAGCGCGGCAACGACGTCATCGAACTCGCCGACACCCTGCTGGCCCGCCAGTGCGCCCGCATGGGTCGCACACCGATGCACTTCACCGAAGAAGCCCGCCAGGTCATCACCCACTATGCCTGGCCCGGCAACGTGCGCGAGCTGGAAAACGCCATCGAGCGTGCGGTGATTCTCTGCGAAAGCGAGAAAATCCCGGCCGACCTGCTGGGCATCGACCTGGAACTGGACAGCCTGGGCGTCGGCGACGAGGACTTCCCGGACAGCTCGATGCTCTCGCCGCAACCGCGTAACGAGCCCGCCGAGAATCTTTCGCTGGAAGACTACTTCCAACACTTCGTCCTCGAGCATCAGGACCACATGACCGAAACCGAACTGGCCCGCAAGCTGGGCATCAGCCGCAAGTGCCTGTGGGAACGTCGCCAGCGCCTGGGCATCCCACGGCGCCGCACGGGGGTGGGCAGCGGCTCCTGAGTCGCAGCGGGTGTTACCGGCAACCCGACGGGTAACGCACCCAGGTTCCGACGGTAACGAAAATGCCACCCCCAACCTGCACGAACGGTCACCGGATTCAGCTAACTCATTGAAAACAAAGCTTTTTATTTTTCTGGCACAACTTCTGCTTTATCTCAGGCACAACAACAACAAAAACCAAGAAACTCCATAACAAGAACAACACGCAACGACTCCTGCATAACAACGATAAAAAGGCGGAGACGCAGCAAACTGATCATTTTGGAGCAGAACGGTCTACGGGGCTTCCCCGGGCACATGCGAAACAACAAGACTGCCTGTGATGCAGCGAAGCGCATGGCCGGATCATCGATCAGGACCACGTCAGCAACCAAAGTAATCCGTTCGCTATTGGCCCCCGATTGGGGGTGCGTATGCGGGCTTCGGCCTGGCCTACGCTTCGGCGATAACAACACCAACAGCCGAAACAATAACAACAACAGCAACACTACTTCAGGGGGAGCTTCGGCTCCCCCTTTCCATTGGCCAATAACCTTGCGTTCCCGATTGCCCCACCCCGGTGCTAGAATTCCCGGCCATCGCATGCCCGGCAGTCACCGGCGGCCATGATCGCCCCCTGCGCGTTCCCGCCCAGCCCCCTGCCGGTTACCCCTTCCCGACACAGTAGCGCCCATGCTGAAGAAGCTGTTCCAGTCATTCCGATTCCCCTTGCGTCGCGCCGCGCACCCGCGCAGCACGCCCCAGGTGCTGGGCAGCCGCCAGCATTCCGTGAACCGTTCCAGTATCAGCCGCAACGCCGTGATGGTGGTGGAGCGACTGCAGAAGGCCGGCTATCAGGCCTACGCCGTGGGCGGCTGCGTCCGCGACCTGCTGCTCGAGCTGCCGCCCAAGGATTTCGACGTGGCCACCAGCGCCACGCCCGAACAGGTGCGCGCCGAGTTCCGCAACGCACGCATCATCGGCCGGCGCTTTCGCCTGGTTCATGTGCATTTCGGGCGCGAGATCATCGAGGTGGCCACCTTCCGAGCCGGCCATGGCGCCGATGACGCCGAAGAGGACAGCAACCGGGCGGCCCACCACGAAAGCGGGCGCATCCTGCGCGACAACGTCTACGGCACGCTGGAAGATGACGCCCAGCGCCGCGACTTCACCATCAATGCGCTCTACTACGACCCGGTCACCGAGCGCATCCTCGATTACACCCACGGCGTGCCGGACATCCGCAATCGCCTGGTGCGCCTGATCGGCGACCCGCGCCAGCGCTACCAGGAAGACCCGGTGCGCATGCTCCGCGCGGTGCGTTTCGCCGCCAAGCTGGACTTCGACATCGAGAAGCACAGCGCCGCGCCCATCAGAGAACTGGCGCCGCTACTGCGCGACATCCCCGCCGCACGCCTGTTCGAGGAAGTGCTCAAGCTGTTCCTCGCCGGCCGGGCCGAACGCACCTTCGAGCTGCTGCTGCACTACGACCTGTTCGCACCGCTGTTCCCGGCGACCGCCCAGGCCCTGAAGGAAAACCCCGAGTACACCGGCACACTGATCCGCCAGGCGCTGATCAACACCGACGAGCGCATTCGCCTCGGCAAGCCGGTGACCCCGGCGTTCCTGCTCGCCGCGTTGCTCTGGCCGGCCCTGCCGGCACGCGTGCTCCAGCAGCAGGAGCGCGGCCTGCCGCCGATCCCTGCCATGCAGGAAGCCGCCCACGACCTGATCGCCGAGCAGTGCCGGCGCATCGCAGTGCCCAAACGCTTCACGCTGCCGATCCGCGAAATCTGGGACATGCAGGAACGTCTGCCGCGCCGCCAAGGCAAGCGCGCCGATCTGCTGCTGGAAAATCCGCGCTTCCGCGCCGGCTATGACTTCCTGCTGCTGCGCGAAAGCGCCGGCGAGGAGACCGGCGGCCTGGGCGACTGGTGGACCCGCTATCAGGAGGTGGACGACAGCACCCGTCGCACCATGATTCGCGACCTCAGCAAGGAAGACGGCGGCGCCGCACCGCGCAAGCGCCGGCGCAGCCCGCGCAAACGCCGTCCCGCCAGCCAATCGGGCGGCAGTGACGACTGAGATGGAACGCGCCTACATCGCGCTGGGCAGCAACCTCGCGACACCGGTCGAGCAACTGCACGCCGCACTGCGGGCGTTGGCCGCACTGCCCGGCAGCCAACTGGCGGCCGTTTCCTCCTTCTACGCCAGCGATCCGCTCGGCCCGCCGGAGCAGCCGCGCTTCGTGAATGCCGTGGCCGCGCTGGACACCGAACTGGCGCCCCTGGCGCTGCTGGATGCCCTGCAGGCCATCGAGCGTGAACAGGGCCGCGTTCGCAAGGCCGAGCGCTGGGGGCCGCGCACCCTCGACCTGGATATCCTGCTGTTCGGCGACCTGCAGCTTGCCAGCGAGCGCCTGACCTTGCCGCACTACCATATGCACGCCCGTGCCTTCGTGCTCTATCCACTGGCGGAGATCGCCCCCGACCTGAGCCTGCCGGATGGCCGGCCGTTGCGCGCGCTGCTCGCCGACTGCCCGTATGCCGGACTGGAACGGTTACCCCAGGCAGCCACGAAGTAACCCCCGGTAACATTCGTAATTGACTTCGCCCGGACCCATCTGGACTATAAGCGCCCCAAGACCCGGCAATGGCGGTAACAGCCCCGGGCGCGCGACCCGGACCTCAGCGAAAGGACGGGGCGCGGAGCCTCCCACTTTCCTGCAGTTCACTCCGGCCCGTGTTGACGTCCGGAGTCATCCGCTCCGCGAAGAGGATCCACCATGCCCATCACGCTGACCACGCTGCAAAGCCGCAAGCAGAACGGCGAGAAGATCGCCATGCTGACCTGCTACGACGCCACCTTCGCCGCCGCGGCGAACGCGGCCGGTGTCGACATCCTGCTGATTGGCGACTCCCTCGGCATGGTCCTGCAGGGCCATGACAGCACGCTGCCGGTGACGGTCGCCGACATGGCCTACCACACCGCCTGCGTGAAGCGCGGCAACAGCGAGGCAATGATCCTTGCCGACCTGCCGTTCATGGCCAATGCCTCCCTGGAGCAGACCCTGCTCAACAGCGCCGAGCTGATGCGCGCCGGCGCGCACATGATCAAGGTGGAGGGGGCCGGCTGGTTGGCCGAGTCCATCCGTCATTTGGCCGATCGCGGCATTCCGGTGTGCGCTCACCTGGGCCTCACTCCGCAGGCGGTCAATGTGTTCGGCGGGTACAAGGTGCAGGGTCGCAGCGAGGCCCAGGCTCGCCAGCTGCGTGCCGATGCCATCGCCCTGGAGCAGGCAGGCGCCGCCATGCTGCTGCTCGAATGCGTACCCAGCGCCCTTGCGGCGGAGGTCACCCAGGCGGTTTCCATTCCGGTGATCGGCATTGGCGCCGGCCCCGGCACCGATGGCCAGGTCCTGGTGATGCACGACATGCTCGGCCTGTCGCTGACCGGCCGCACGCCCAAGTTCGTGAAGAATTTCATGGAGGGTCAGCCGAGCATCCAGGCGGCCCTCAGCGCCTATGTCCAGGCCGTCAAGGCCGTCACCTTCCCCGCCCCCGAGCACGAATTTTCCGCATGAACACCGTCACCACCGTCCAGCAACTGCGCGACGCCGTCGCCCAGGCGCGCCGCGCGGGCCAGCGCATCGGCCTGGTTCCCACCATGGGCAACCTGCATGCCGGCCATGTCTCGCTGATCGAGCAGGCCCGCCGCAGCGCCGACTTCATCGTCGCCAGCATCTTCGTCAACCCGCTGCAGTTCGGCGCCAACGAGGATCTGGACAAGTACCCGCGCACCCTGGCCGAGGATCAGGACAAGCTGGCGGCCGCCGGCTGCAACCTGCTGTTCACCCCGACCGTCGCCGAGATGTATCCCAATGGCATGGACGGCCAGACCCGCGTGCTGGTGCCCGGTGTCTCCGAAGGCCTGTGCGGCGCCAGCCGCCCCGGCCATTTCGAGGGCGTGGCCACCGTGGTGTGCAAGCTGTTCAACATGGTGCAGCCGGATATGGCCGTGTTCGGCGAGAAGGATTACCAGCAGCTGGCGGTGATCCGCACCCTGGTGCGCGACCTGAACCTGCCCATCGAGATCCAGGGCGCGCCCATCGTGCGTGCCGCGGACGGTCTGGCGCTGTCCTCGCGCAACGGCTATCTCAGCGCCGAGCAGCGATCCGCTGCGCCGGCGCTGTACCGCAGCCTGCAACAGCTGGCCGAGCGCCTGCGCAACGGCGAGACGGACCATGCCGCGCTGGTCGCCGAGGCCCGTCGCAGCCAGGAGGCCGCCGGCTTCCGCCCGGATTACCTGGAAATCCGCGAAGCCAGCAGCCTGCGCCCGGCCACCGCGGACGACCGCAAACTGGTCCTGCTGGCCGCTGCCTATCTTGGCAACACCCGACTGATCGACAACCTCTGCGTCGAACGCTGACCCCGCGCGGCGGCTTGCCCACCCCCCGGGGGTGAGGCACACTCGCCGCCGCCCGCATCCCTGGAGGATTACCCCGCCATGCATGCCATCATGCTCAAGGCCAAACTGCACCGCGCCATCGTCACCCACGCGGTGCTCGACTACGAAGGTTCCTGCGCCATCGACGGCGACTGGCTGGATCTGTCCGGCATCCGCGAATACGAGCAGATCCAGATCTACAACGTCGACAACGGCGAGCGCTTCACCACCTACGCCATTCGTGGCGAGGCCGGCTCGCGCATCATCTCGGTCAACGGCGCCGCTGCCCACAAGGCCGACGTCGGTCACCGCCTGATCATCTGTGCCTACGCTCATTACGACGAAGCCGAGCTGGACGGCCACACGCCACGCGTGCTGTATATCGGCGCCGACGGCGCGCTGAGCCATACCAGTAACGCCATCCCGGTGCAGCTGGCCTGAGGCCCGCCACCGGTCGGCTTGGGGAAACCCGACGGCCTTTTTCGCTCCAAGGACAGTAGCGCGCTTGCGCGCAGGATTTGCCCCGCCGCGCCACAGCCCTCGCGGCATCGCCCCAGGAACCGGACGCCATGCTGCCGTACTACCAGAATCCGCACGACGTGACCCGCCTGCCCGCCTGGCAACAGCTCGCCGAGCATCGCCAGGCCATGGGCAGCTTCAGCCTGCGCCAGGCGTTTGCAGAGGATCCGCAGCGCTTCGCCAGCTTCTCCATGGACAGCTGCGGGCTGTTCCTCGACTACTCGAAGAACCTGGTCAACGAGCAGACCATCGCGCTGCTGATGCGCCTGGCCCGCGAAGCGGGCCTGCAGCAATCCATCGAGGCCCTGCTGGACGGCAAGCCGGTGAACGCCTCCGAGGGCCGCCCGGCGCTGCACACCGCCCTGCGTCGCCCGGTTGGCGACCAGGTGCTGGTCAACGGCCAGGACGTGATGCCCGAAGTGCATCGGGTGCTGCAGCAGATGACCGACCTGGTCGGGCGCATCCACAGCAGCCTGTGGCGCGGTTACAGCGAGAAGAGCATCACCGACGTGGTGAACATCGGCATCGGCGGCTCCTACCTGGGCCCCGAGCTGGTCTCCGAGGCGCTGCTGCCATTCCGCCAGCGCGGCGTGCGCTGCCATTACCTGGCCAATATCGACGGCAGCGAATTCCGCGAGCTGACCGCACGCCTGAATGCCGAGACCACCCTGTTCATCGTCTCCAGCAAGTCGTTCGGCACCCTGGAAACCCTGAAGAACGCCCTCGCCGCCCGCGAGTGGTACCTGGCCAGCGGCGGCTGCGAGGACAAGCTGTACCGGCACTTCATCGCCGTGACCAGCAACCGCCAGGCGGCCATCGACTTCGGCATCCGCGAAGAAAACATCTTCCCCATGTGGGACTGGGTCGGCGGGCGCTACTCGCTGTGGTCGGCCATCGGCCTGCCCACCGCGCTGGCCATCGGCATGGCCAACTTCAAGGAGCTGCTCACCGGCGCCTACAGCATGGACCGCCATCTGCGCGACGCGCCGTTCGAGCGCAACATGCCGGTGCTGCTGGCCATGCTCGGCGTCTGGTACCAGAACTTCTGGGGCGCGCGCAGTCATGCGTTCCTGCCCTACGACCACTACCTGCGCAACTTCGTGAAACACCTGCAGCAGCTGGACATGGAATCCAACGGCAAGAGCGTGCTGCAGGATGGCCGCCCGGCGCCCTGCGACACTGGCGCGGTGGTCTGGGGCGGCGTCGGCTGCAACGGCCAGCACGCCTATCACCAGCTGCTGCACCAGGGCACCCAGTTCATTCCCGCCGACTTCATCGTCCCGGTGGTCAGCTACAACCCGCTGGGTGACCACCACCAGTGGCTGTATGCCAACTGCCTGTCGCAGAGCCAGGCGCTGATGCTCGGCAAGACCCGCGCGGAAGCCGAGGCGGAGCTGCGCGCCAAGGGCCTGGCCGAGGCCGAGGTGCAGCGCCTGGCGCCGCACAAGGTCATCCCCGGCAACCGCCCCAGCAACACCCTGGTGATCGAGCACATCGACCCGCGCCGGCTGGGCGCCCTGGTGGCGCTCTATGAGCACAAGGTCTTCGTGCAGAGCGCCATCTGGGGCATCAACGCCTTCGATCAGTGGGGGGTTGAGCTCGGCAAGGAACTGGGCCGCAACGTCTACGACAGCCTCACCGGCCAGCGCCCGGCCAGCGACGAGGATGGCTCGACCCGCGGACTGATCGACTTCTTCCGCAGCCGCCATCGCGGCTAGCGGTAATGGGTAGGCCTGAGGTCCACCGGCCACCAAGAGCATGAGGCGACCACGATGGAATTCCTGCGCCAGCGCATCGAGCGCCATGTGCTCAGCCTGAGTGGGCTTACCCTCTCCGGCGTCGACATGGAACACCCCAAGGGGGATCCCGGCCTGTTCGGCCCGGACTCGGTGTGCTGGCGAGTACACAGCGACTTCACCTCGATGCTGATCGGCGGCATCTCCGCGCTGATGATCCAGATGCTGCATCCGCTGGCCCTGGCCGGGGTCTGGGAGCATTCCAACTTCCGCCAGGACATGCTGGGCCGCCTGCGCCGCACCGGCCAGTTCATCGCCGGCACCACCTTCGCCAGCCGCGCCGATGCCGAACGGCTGATCGCCCGGGTGTGCGCCATCCATGACCGGGTCAGCGGCATCGCGCCGGATGGCCGACCCTACGCGGCCAACGATCCGCACCTGCTCACCTGGGTGCACGTGGCCGAGGTGTACAGCTTCCTGCAATCGCACCTGCGTTATCGCAACCCCCATCTGAGCGGCGCCGAGCAGGACCGCTACTACGCCGAGATCGCCCTGGTCGGCGAACTGCTCGGTGCCCGCGACATTCCGCGCTCACGCCAGCAGGTGGCCGGCTACTTCCGGGCGATGCAGGCGGAACTGCTTTGCGACTGGCGCTGCCGGGAGGTGCTGGATGCCCTGCTCGATGCGCCAGCCCCGAGCACCCTGACCCGTCCCTTCGGCAGCCTGATGCTGCAGGCCGGCATCGAGCTGCTGCCCGACTGGGCGACTCACCTGCTGGGCTTTCACCTGGCGGCACCACGCCGCCAGCTGATCCGCACGGCGGTGCGCCACAGTGCGCCCGTGCTGCGCTGGGCGGTGCGCAACGGCTCAATCCACCGTGCCCGGCGCCGCATGGGCATGCCGCCGGGCGGCTAGGTTTCGAGAACGTGCTCGGCATATCGCTGCGATCCCGGGCACGTGCGCCGGCCGCCGAGGTGGCCCACGTGTTGCGTTGACCACCCTGCCAGCCCCGCCGCGGAGCGGGCGGGACCATACCCACGAAAAAGGGGGTTCTGCTGGTCGCGGGCGATTTCCGTTAGAATCGCCGCCTCTCCCCGTCCCTCCCGAGTAGCTTCGCATGCCTGCTCTGCAACAGGCGCTGCGCGCCGCCCTCGCCTCCCGCCGCGAACTGATCGAGCGCCTGCATGGCCAAGGTACCGACTGCTATCGGCTGTTCCATGGCAGCCAGGAAGGCGCGCCCGGCCTCACGCTGGACCGCTACGGCCCGCAGCTGCTGATCCAGAGCTTTCACGAATCACTGGATCCGCAACAGCTGCCCCTGCTGGTCGCCGAAGTCGAGGCCTTCTTCGGGCATCCGCTGCTGCCGGTATACAACGATCGCGCGCGCGGCAACTCGCGGGTCGATCGCGGAGCGTACCGCCCCGATGCGGACGCCGTCGCCGAGCAGGTGGGACATGAATGGGGACTCAACTACCGGGTGCGTGGCCGGCACGCCGGACAGGATCCGCTGCTGTTTCTCGACCTGCGCAACGCCCGCGGCTGGGTGAAAGCCAACAGCCAGGGGTTGTCCGTGCTCAACCTGTTCGCCTACACCTGCGGCGTCGGCCTGTGCGGGGCAGCTGGCGGTGCCTCGGAGGTGTGGAACCTGGACTTCGCCGCCGGCAACCTGGCCGTCGGTCGCGAGAATGCCGCACTCAATCCGCAACTACCGACCATGCGCTTCGTGCAGTCCGACTACTTCCCGGCCATCCGTCAACTGGCCGGGCAGCCCGTCGCCCATCGCCGCGGTCAGCGCCTGCCGGTCTACCCGCACCTTGAGGCGCGGCAGTTCGACCTGGTGTTCCTCGACCCTCCGGCCTGGGCGAAGAGCCCGTTTGGCACCGTCGATCTGCTGCGCGACTATCAGAGCCTGCTCAAGCCGGCCCTGCAGGTGACCGCCGACGGCGGCACGCTGGTGTGCAACAACAACCTGGCCAAGGTGCCGCTGGACGAGTGGCGCAGCCTGGTGCTGCGCTGCGCCGAAAAAGCCGGCCGACCGGTGCGCGACTGCCAGTACCTGCCCCCGGCCAGTGATTTTCCCTCGCTCGCCGGGGACCCGCCGCTGAAGACGCTGATCCTGAGGCTCTGAGTTCCCGGGCAGACCCGCATTCAGCTGCCATACTTGGCGCCGTCAAAGCTGGCGGAACCCTCATGTCGAACCTGCCCCTGCGCCTGGCTCGCGGCCTGGCCATCTTCCTGGCGTTCTATGCGCTGATCGGCTTCTTCATCGTGCCCGGGGTGGCGCTGCGCATCGCCAATCAGCAGCTGGCCCTCTATGCCACCGAACCGGCGCGCCTGGAGCGCCTGGAGTTCAACCCGTTCCACCTGACGCTGGACCTTTACCACCTGCGCATCGGCGATACCGAAACCCCGCAGCTGGCCTTCGAGCTCCTGCATGTCGACCTGGAATGGCGCAGCCTGTGGCAGCGCACCCTGCATCTGGCCGAGGTGCGCTTGGTCCGCCCGCACACGGAAGTGCTGTTCGACGCTGAAGGGAAGCTCAACCTCAGCCGGCTCTTCGCCTTTCCAGCCAGCGAGGAAAGCCCCAAGCCGGTGAACGCGGAACCGAGCCGCCCCTTCCCGCTGCGCATCGATCGCCTGCTGCTGGAGCGCGGTCTGGTGCATTTCCAGGATCGACGCCCTGGCGAAACCGTCGACTTCACCTACGACCCGCTCGATCTGGAGCTGCACAACCTGCGCACCCGCTCCGATGATGAAGCCGAAGCTCAGTTCGTGGCACAGGGGCCGGCGGGCGGCACGCTCCACTGGCGCGGCCAGCTGCATCTGCTGCCCTTCCGCTCCAGCGGCCATCTGGAACTGAAGGATCTGCGCCTGGCTAGCATCTGGCCCTATGTGCAGGAAAACATCGCGGTGTCGCTGCGTGACGGCGTGCTCAACGCCGCCGCCGATTACCGCCTCGACCTGGCGGAGGGAACGCAACTCACCCTGGCCAATGGCCGCCTGCGCCTGGCGCCCTTTGCGGTTCAGGACCTCGACGGCCAACCTCGCCTGAACCTCGAGCATCTGGACATCCAGCAAGCCAGTCTGGACCTGGCCGCGCAACGGCTGGAAATCGGCCAGCTGCGCAGCGCCGGGCTGGAAACCTGGGCCGCCCGTGAAGCGGACGGGGAAATCGACTGGCTGCGCCTGCTCAAGGCGGACGGCGGCGCAACAGAGCAAGCCCCGACCACGGAGGGCAGGCCCTGGCAGATCCTGCTGAATGACGCCCAACTGCGCGGCTACCGCGCCCACCTGACCGATCGCGCCACGGAACAACCCGTTGAACTGCTGGTCGGCCCGCTGGACCTGGACGTACGCCAGTTCGACAGCTCGGGACAGGCGCCTTTCCAGCTGCGCCTGGACAGCGGCCTCGGCGAGCAGGGACGCGTGCACGCCGAGGGCGAGGCCGGGTTGCAGCCGCTCGCCGCCCAGCTGGCGGTGACGCTGCAGGCCATCGATCTGCGCGTCGCCCAGGCCTACCTCTCGCCGTATGTACGTCTTGAACTTCTCGGCGGTGAGCTGGCAGGCAACCTGGATGTGCAGGTCGCCCACGGCGAACAGCTGGCACTGCAGGTCAGGGGGCAGGCCAGCGTACAAGGTCTGCATACCCGTGACACCCTGCGTCACCGCGACCTTCTCAAATGGCAGGCGCTGCGCCTGGACGGGCTGGACTACCGGCACGGCGAGCAGTTGCACATCGAGGGCATCGAACTGGAGCAGCCCTACGCACGGCTGATTATCCAGGAAGACCTCAGCACCAACCTCAATGAACTGATTGTCGAGCAGCCCACGACGGCCGAAGCCGGCGAGGCCACCTCCGCCAATGAACCCCCTCTGGGTATCCACGTCGGCGGCATCGCGATTCGCGACGGCTCGGCCAACTTTGCCGACTTCAGCCTGCGACCGAACTTCGCCACAGCCATCCAGCAACTCAACGGCCGTATCGGCACCCTCGACAACCGGAGCAAGCAGGCCGCCAGCGTGGACATCACCGGCAAGGTCGATCGCTACGCGCCGGTCACCATCAAGGGCCGACTGACGCCGTTCGACCCGCTGCACAGCCTGGATATCGCCACCGTTTTCAAACAGGTGGAGCTGACCACCCTGACACCCTACTCCGGCAAGTTCGCCGGCTACCGCATCCGGCGCGGCCGTCTCAACCTGGATCTGCACTACCGCATCGACGAGGGCCGGCTGAATGCCGAGAACCATGTACTGCTGGAGAACCTGCAGCTGGGCGAGCGGGTCGACAGCGACGACGCGGTGGATCTGCCGGTGCGCCTGGCCGTGGCGCTGCTCAAGGACACCAAGGGCAACATCGACATTGCACTGCCGGTGCAGGGTGACCTCAACGACCCGCAGTTCAGCGTCATGCCGATCATCTGGCAGACGTTGCGCAATCTGGTGCTGCGGGCTGTGCAGGCGCCCTTCAAGTTCGTCGCCGGGCTGGTGGGCGGCAGCGATGAGGACCTCGACCGTGTTCCCTTCGAGCCCGGCAGCAGCGTACTGGGCGATGCCGCTCGCCAGCGCCTGGACACCCTGGCGGCGGCGCTCAGGCAGCGGCCGCAGTTACGACTGGAGGTGGAAGGCGCCAGCGCGGTGAGCGCCGATGGCCCACTGCTGGCCGAGCGGCGCCTGCAGCGTGAGTACCGGCAACTCTGGTACAACAGCTTGCAGCGCCGCGGTCAGCCGGTACCCGCCACCCCAGACGATCTGGAGATCGACGAGGACCTGAGTGATTCCTTGCTGCAGGCCATCTACCGCAGCCAGCTGGGGCAACCTCCCGCCGGCTGGGCTGAGCTTGCGGACGAGCAGGTCCACGACAACATGCGCCAAGCCCTGCTGGCACGCTGGAGCGACAATCCCACGGCCCTGCGCCGCCTGGCCCAGGAACGTGCGGCCGGCATCAAGGCGTATCTGGTGGATCAGGGCGGACTCGAAGATAAACGCATCTATCTGCTGGACAGTGCGCTGGTCACGGTCGGCACCACTGGCAGCGTGGAGACACCCTTGCATCTGGACAGTCAGTGATGATGAAAACAACGCTGCTCGCCGCCCTGTTGTTACTCGCGTCCCTGGCGCAGGCATCCTCGACGCTGCGTTGCGGCAGCGAGCTGATCAGCCTGGGCGACTCGGCCTGGGAGGTACTGCGCAAGTGCGGCGAGCCGGTGAATCAGTCCCAGCTGGGCCTCAAGCTTCAACGTGACGAATACGGCCTGCGCTACGACGTGGGTGTCGAGGAATGGATCTACGGGCCACGCAACGGCATGTACCACATCCTGCGCTTCGAAGGGGGACGGTTGCGGGACATCCGTAGCGAACGCAACCTGTAAACGCCGAAGCCGCCTGGACGGCGGCTTCGGGCTTTCCGCATGGCGGGCTCAGTCCATGGTTTTCAGCCCATCCGCCATGACCTCGCGCACGCCCTTGATCTCCTTGGCCTTGGTAATGGCCATCTCGCGCTCGGCCTCGGTGGCCACCGTGCCGGTCAGCGAGACCACGCCATCCTTGGTCTCCACTTCGATATCCATGCCAGGGGTGCTGTCATCCACCAGCAGGGCGGATTTGACCTTGGTGGTAATCCAGGTGTCGGACACCGCATCACCCGCTTCGTCCATGGTCGACTCGCCGGCCGCCAGCAGGACACCTGCCATGGGCTGGTCTGCCCAGGCGGGTACGAGAGGGAGGCCGAGAACCAGGGCCAGCGCGGAGGCGCTCAACGTTGTCTGGACTTTCTTCATGCTGTTCACTCCTGTGTTTTCAGGGGACTCCACGGCACTCTCCGGCCGCAGTGGAGGGGTAGACCCGGCAATCCCTCGCGCAGTTCAGAGCAGCCTGCCGATTGGCCTCGCTCGCTTTCTCTGTCCGGAAACGAAAAAGGCCCCTTACGGGGCCTTTTCGTACCGGTGTCGCTTAGACCTGGGAAGCCTTGGCGGCGGCGACGTCCTTGATGGACAGCTTGATGCGGCCGCGGTTGTCCACGTCCAGCACCAGCACTTCCACTTCCTGACCCTCCTTGAGGATGTCGGTGACCTTCTCCACGCGCTGATCGCTCAGCATGGAGATGTGCACCAGGCCGTCCTTGCCGGGCAGGATGTTGACGAAGGCGCCGAAGTCGACGATGCGCTCGACGCGGCCGGTGTAGATCTTGCCGATCTCGGCCTCGGCGGTGATCGCCAGCACGCGCTGCTTGGCGGCCTCGGCGGCTTCCTTGGTCTCGCCGAAGATCTTGACGGAGCCGTCGTCCTCGATGTCGATGGAGGCCTTGGTCTCCTCGCAGATGCCGCGGATGACCGCGCCGCCCTTGCCGATCACATCGCGGATCTTGTCCGGATCGATCTTCATGGCAATCATGGTCGGCGCATTGGCCGACAGCTCGCTGCGGGACTGCGAGATCACCTGGTTCATCTGGCCGAGGATGTTCAGGCGCGCTTCCAGCGCCTGGTTCAGCGCGATCTCCATGATCTCTTCGGTGATGCCCTGGATCTTGATGTCCATCTGCAGGGCGGTGACGCCCTTGGCGGTACCGGCCACCTTGAAGTCCATGTCGCCCAGGTGGTCTTCATCACCCAGGATGTCGGTCAGCACGGCGAACTTGTCGCCTTCCTTGACCAGACCCATGGCGATACCGGCTACCGGAGCCTTCATCGGCACGCCGGCATCCATCAGGGCCAGCGAGGCGCCGCACACGGATGCCATCGAGGAGGAGCCGTTGGACTCGGTGATCTCGGACACCACGCGGATGGTGTAGGGGAACTCGTCGGCGCTGGGCAGCATGGCCTGCACGCCACGACGGGCCAGACGGCCATGACCGATCTCGCGACGACCGGTAGCGCCCATGCGGCCGCACTCACCCACCGAGTAGGGCGGGAAGTTGTAGTGCAGCAGGAAGGGATCCTTCTTCTCGCCTTCCAGGGTGTCGAGGATCTGCGCGTCGCGGGCGGTGCCGAGGGTGGCGACCACCAGGGCCTGGGTTTCACCGCGGGTGAACAGCGCGGAACCGTGGGTCTTGTCCAGCACGCCGACTTCGATCTTCAGCGGACGCACGGTGCGGGTGTCACGACCGTCGATACGCGGCTTGCCGTTGACGATGTTCTCGCGCACGGTGCGGTACTCGATCAGGCCGAAGGCTTCCTTCACCTGGGCCGGGGTGTAGGCGGCGTTCTCGTCACCGGCCAGCTTGGCCACCACCTGGTCGCGCAGCTCGCCGAGGCGGGCATAGCGGTCCTGCTTGACGGTGATGGTGTAGGCCTGAGAAACGGCATCACCCAGCTCGGCCTTGATGGCGTCCAGCAGCGCAGTATTTTCGACCGGAGCGTTCCAGTTCCAGGCCGGCTTGCCGGCTTCGGCGGCAAATTCCTTGATGGCCTGGATGGCGGTCTGGAACTCCTGGTGGGCGAACAGCACGGCGCCCAGCATCTGGTCTTCGGTCAGCTCCTTGGCTTCCGATTCAACCATCAGCACAGCGTCCTGGGTACCGGCCACGACCATGTCCAGGCTGGAAGCCTGCTGCTGTTCGTAGGTCGGGTTCAGCAGGTAGCCGGTTTCCGGGTGGAAGGCCACGCGCGCGGCGCCAACCGGGCCCTGGAAGGGAATGCCGGAGATGGCCAGCGCTGCGGAGGTGCCGAGCATGGCGGCGATGTCCGGATCGGTCTTCTTGCTGGTGGAAACGACCGTGCAGATGACCTGCACTTCGTTCATGAAGCCTTCCGGGAACAGCGGACGGATCGGACGGTCGATCAGGCGCGAGGTCAGGGTTTCCTTCTCGGAGGGACGCGCCTCACGCTTGAAGAAACCACCGGGGATCTTGCCGGCCGCGTAGGTCTTTTCCTGGTAGTGCACGGACAGCGGGAAGAAGTCCTTGCCCGGGTCGGCCTGCTTGGCGGCGACTACGGTGACCAGCACGGTCACATCGTTATCGATGCTGACCAGTACGGCGCCGGTGGCCTGGCGGGCAATGCGGCCCGTTTCGAGCGTTACGGTCGACTGACCGAACTGGAATTTCTTGGTAACCGGATTCACGGTGTTTTCCTTCTCTGTGTTGCCCTTGGGGAAATCGGTTGGAATGCCGGGAGTCGGACCCGATCCT
Source organism: Pseudomonas sp. RL (assembly GCF_000647775.1). Classification (NCBI taxonomy): domain Bacteria; kingdom Pseudomonadati; phylum Pseudomonadota; class Gammaproteobacteria; order Pseudomonadales; family Pseudomonadaceae; genus Pseudomonas; species Pseudomonas sp. RL. The sequence continues at coordinate 36,752 of NZ_JBOY01000006.1, forward strand.
TCCAGTACAGAAAGCGGAAAGCTGGAAGTGGAGAGTTGCAAGCGGGACAGCTAACCCACTTCCAACTCCCCACCCCCAGCTTCCAGCCTTCCAGCTCGCGTACGTCTTAGCGACGCAGGCCCAGACGCGCGATCAGGGCGCTGTAACGAGTGGCATCCTTACCCTTCAGGTAGTCCAGCAGCTTGCGGCGCTGGTTAACCATACGGATCAGACCACGACGGGAGTGGTGGTCCTTGCCGTTGGCCTTGAAGTGATCCTGCAGCTTGTTGATGTTGGCGGTCAGCAGAGCAACCTGCACTTCGGGGGAACCGGTGTCGCCTTCGTGCTGCTTGTTCTCGTTAACGATCTGGGCTTTTTCTTCAACGCTCAGTGCCATGGTATGGGCTCCTTGAGTGAACAGGCCGGGAATCGCTTCCCGTGTTTATGAATAGAGGCATGACCGTGCCTGTTGACAGCCACCCTCGGGGTGCGCCGCACGAGGCGGCGCGTTACGGTCATTCCGACCGAATCAGTCGACGCGGGGCGATGCGCCCGTCGTCGCTCGCCTCACCGATACCGATGAAGCGTCCCGCATGATCCTGCACCCGCATCAGCCCCTGCTCCGGTGCGCCAGGCGCGCGTACCGGCTGTCCGTGCAGCCAGTAGTAGGCGCTGTGCTCGGTCAACTGGATCACCGGCCAGTCCTGCAGGCCGCAATCCACCGGCAGCAGGAACCGATCCAGCGCCTCGGAGCCGCCTTCTGCGTGGGCCTGTTCCAGCGTTTCCAGGCTCACCGCCTGGGCCAGCGTGAACGGGCCGGCCTGGGTTCTGCGCAGCTCGGCGACGTGCGCGCCGCAACCGAGCATCTGCCCGAGGTCTTCGACCAGGGTACGAATATAGGTGCCCTTGCTGCAGCTCACGGCCAGGCGTGCCTGGTCATTATCCAGAGCCAGCAGTTCGAGCTGCGAGATAGTAACAGAACGCGCCTCGCGCTCCACTACCTCGCCGGCGCGCGCCAGCTTGTACAGCGGCTGGCCGTCCTTCTTCAGGGCCGAATACATCGGCGGAACCTGCTGGATATCGCCACGAAAACGCGGCAGCAGCGCTTCGATATCGGCGCGGGTCACTGCGACATCACGACGCTCCAGCACCTCGCCTTCCGCGTCGCCGGTACTGGTGGTGACGCCAAGCTGGGCCAAGGTCTCGTAGGCCTTGTCGGCATCCAGCAGGTATTGGGAGAACTTGGTGGCCTCCCCGAAGCACAGCGGCAGCACACCCGTCGCCAGCGGATCGAGGCTGCCAGTGTGGCCGGCCTTCTCGGCGTTGAGCAGCCAACGCACCTTCTGCAGCGCGGCGTTGGAGCTGAAACCGCGTGGCTTGTCGAGGATCAGCACGCCATGCACAGCGCGGCGAATACGTTTGACTTGCGCCACGCTCACTCCTCGCCCTGATCGTGCCGACGGTCTTCGGCCACCGCGCGCTCGATCAGCGCCGACAATTCGGCGCCACGGCGCACGCTGGCGTCGTAGTGGAAATGCAGTTGCGGCACGCTACGCAGCTTCATGGACTTGCCCAGCAGCATGCGCAGGTAGCCGGCGGCATCGTTGAGGATCTCCAGGTTCAGCGCCAGCTTCTCGTCGTCGAAGTCGCCCATCAGGGTGATGAACACCTTGGCATGGCCGATGTCACGACTGACATCCACGGCGGTGATGGTGATGAAACCCAGGCGCGGGTCCTTCACTTCACGGGGGATCAACAGGGCCAGCTCGCGCTGCATCTGGTCGCCGATGCGCTGGGTACGGCTATATTCTTTGGCCATCATTCATTACTCGCTAAAAGCCAAAAGCTGGAAACCCCAGCCGGCGCCGCCCACAAGGGCGGCTCCGGCTGACGGCTTCCAGCTTCCGGCAGGTGTCCGCTTACAGCGTACGGGCCACCTGGACCTTCTCGAAGACTTCGATCTTGTCGCCGACCTTGACGTCGTTGTAGCTCTTCACGCCGATACCGCACTCCATGCCGGCGCGCACTTCGGCGACGTCGTCCTTGAAGCGGCGCAGCGATTCCAGCTCGCCCTCGAAGATCACCACATCCTCGCGCAGCACGCGGATCGGGCGGTTACGGTGCACGATGCCTTCAACCACCATGCAACCGGCTACCGCACCAAACTTCGGCGAGCGGAACACATCACGCACCTCGGCGATGCCCAGGATGTGCTCGCGCACCTCGCTGCCCAGCATGCCGGTCAGCGCCTTCTTGACGTCTTCGATGATGTCGTAGATGACGTTGTAGTAGCGCAGATCCAGGCCTTCCTGCTCGACGATCTTGCGCGCGCCGGCGTCGGCACGCACGTTGAAGCCGAACAGCACCGCATTGGAAGCCAGCGCCAGGTTGGCATCGCTCTCGGTGATACCACCGACACCGGCGGCGACCACGCGCACCTGAACTTCCTGGTTGCCCAGCTCGGACAGGGCGCCCTGCAAGGCTTCCAGGGTTCCGCGCACATCGGTCTTGAGGACGATGTTGAGCATCTTCTTCTCGTCCTGACCCATGGTCTCGAAGATGTTCTCGAGCTTGGCGGACTGCTGGCGAGCCAGTTTGACCTCGCGGAACTTGCCCTGACGGAACAGTGCCACTTCGCGGGCCTTCTTCTCGTCGGCCACCACGGTGAGGTCATCACCGGCTTCCGGCGTGCCGTCCAGGCCGAGAATCGCCACCGGGATGGAGGGCCCGGCTTCCTTCACGTTTTTGCCGTTCTCGTCCAGCATCGCGCGCACGCGGCCGTAGTTCACGCCGCATAGCACCACGTCGCCCTGACGCAGGGTACCGTCCTGGACCAGCACGGTGGCCACCGGGCCACGGCCCTTGTCGAGACGGGACTCCACCACCACACCGCGACCGGGTGCGGACGGCGTGGCCTTGAGCTCAAGCACTTCGGCCTGCAGCAGCACGGCTTCCAGCAGATCGTCGATACCGGTGCCCAGCTTGGCGGAAACCGGGATGAACGGAGCATCGCCGCCCCACTCTTCCGGAATCACATCGAGCGCGGCCAGGCCGTTCTTGATGTTGTCCGGATTGGCTTCGGGCTTGTCGATCTTGTTGATGGCGACCACGATCGGTACACCGGCGGCCTTGGCATGCTGCACGGCTTCCTGGGTCTGCGGCATCACGCCATCGTCCGCCGCCACCACCAGGATGACGATATCGGTCGCCTGGGCACCACGGGCACGCATCGCGGTGAACGCGGCGTGGCCGGGGGTATCCAGGAAGGTGACCATGCCACGATCGGTCTGCACGTGGTAGGCGCCGATGTGCTGGGTAATGCCGCCGGCTTCGCCGACCGCCACCTTGGTACGACGGATGTAGTCGAGCAGCGAGGTCTTGCCGTGGTCGACGTGACCCATCACGGTCACCACCGGTGCGCGCGGCGCGCTCTCGCCCTCGAACTTCAGGGATTCGGCCAGTTGCTCTTCCAGGGCGTTGTCGCTCACCAGCTTGACCTTGTGCCCGAATTCCTCGGCGACCAGTTGAGCGGTCTCCTGATCGAGCACCTGGTTGATGGTGACGGGCGAGCCCATCTTGAACATGAACTTGATGACTTCGGCGGCCTTGATGGCCATCTGCTGGGCCAGTTCGGACACCGTGATGGTTTCGCCGATGGCCACGTCGCGCACGACCGGGCCGCTCGGGCTCTGGAACCCATGCTGGTTGCGCTTCTTCAGGCGGCCCTTGCCGCCACGACCGCCACGACGGAAGGCTTCGCCCTCGTCTTCGGCATTGCGCGGCGCGATACGCGGCGCCGGACCCTTGTCCTTCAGCGACGGACGCTGGGCGCCCTTGCGGTCACGACGCTCGTCGTCATCGCGGGCACGCTCGACGCGGCGCGGCTCTTCCTTCTTGCGTTCTTCGCTCGGCGCGGCAACGGCCACGGCAGCCGGGGCCTTGGCAGCTGCCGGAGTCGGTGCGACCACCGGAGAACCGGCCCTCTTTTCCGCTTCCAGGCGTGCCTGGCGAGCCGCTTCTTCTTCCGCCTGACGGCGGGCTTCCTCAGCCTTCTGGCGCGCGGCGGCCTCCTCGGCGGCGCGCTGGGCCTCCAGCTCGCGCTGCTGCTCGGCCTCGATCTCGGCAGGGCTGCGCTTGACGTAGGTCTTCTTCTTACGGACTTCTACGCTAATAGTCTTGCTGCCAGACACCTTCAGGGTCTGGGTAGTCTTGCGCTGCAAGGTGATCTTGCGCGGACCTTCGGCCTTGGAGCCGTCCCCCTTCAGGTGGTTCAACAGGGTCTGTTTCTCATTGTCGGTCACCACTTGCTCGGCACTCGTGTGCGGTAGACCCGCCTCACGCATCTGCTGCAGCAGGCGCTCGACCGGTGTTGCGACCACATCGGCCAGTTCTTTCACCGTGACTTGCGTCATGCATCTCTCTCCTCAGGCCGCGACTGCTTACTCGAACCAATGGGCTCGGGCGGCCATGATCAGCTTGCCGGCACGCTCTTCGTCCATGCCGTCGATCTCGAGCAGGTCGTCGATCGACTGCTCGGCCAGGTCTTCGCGGGTAGCCACGCCCCGCACTGCCAGTTCCACCGCCAGCTCCTTGGTCATCCCATCGAGCGACAGCAAATCTTCGGCCGGCTGTACGTCTGCGAGCTTTTCCTCGGTCGCGATCGCCCTGGTTAGCAGGCGATCCTTGGCGCGGGCACGCAGCTCGTTAACAATTTCCTCATCGAATCCATCGATGCTCAGCAGTTCTTCCATGGGTACGTAGGCGATTTCCTCCAGGCTGGTGAAGCCTTCTTCGACCAGCACCTGGGCCAGTTCCTCGTCGACCTCCAGATCATCGACAAAGGCCTTTAGAATGTCGCCGGTTTCAGCCTGCTGCTTGGCCTGAATGTCCGACTCGGTCATGACGTTGAGGGTCCAGCCTGTCAGCTGGCTGGCCAGGCGCACATTCTGACCCCCGCGGCCGATGGCTTGGGCCAGGTTGTCTTCCGCCACGGCAATATCCATGGCGTGGGCGTCTTCATCGACAATGATCGCCACCACTTCGGCAGGCGACATCGCGTTGATGACGAATTGGGCCGGATTTTCATCCCAGAGCACGATGTCCACACGCTCGCCGCCGAGCTCACCGGAAACGGCCTGCACCCGGGAACCGCGCATGCCGATGCAGGCGCCCTGCGGGTCGATACGCTTGTCCTTGGAGCGCACGGCGATCTTGGCGCGCGAACCCGGGTCGCGGGAGGCAGCCATGACCTCGATGAGTTCCTCGGCGATTTCCGGCACCTCGATGCGGAACAGCTCGATCAGCATCTTTGGATCGGTGCGCGACAGGATCAGCTGCGGGCCGCGGTTCTCGCTGCGGATTTCCTTGAGCAGGGCGCGCACGCGACCGCCAACACGGAAGATCTCGCGTGGAATAGTTTCCTCGCGCGGCAGCAGGGCTTCGGCATTGTTGCCCAAGTCCACGATGCAGCTGTCACGGGTCACCTTCTTGATGGTGCCGGAAACGATCTCGCCGACCTTGCCACGGTAGGCATCAACCACCTGGGCACGCTCGGCTTCGCGAACCTTCTGTACGATGACCTGCTTGGCGGTCTGCGCGGCGATGCGACCAAATTCGATGGACTCGATGGGCTCCTCGATCAGATCGCCCACTTTGGCGTCAGGCTTGCGCTCCTGCGCCTGCTCGACGGTCAGCTCGGCAGCCGGGTTGACCAGGTCCTCATCGGCGACCACGGTCCAGCAGCGGAACGTTTCATAATTGCCGCTCTGACGATTGATGGCGACCCGCAGATCGACCTCTTCCTCGTATCGCTTCTTGGTGGCGGTGGCCAGAGCCAGCTCCAGCGCCTCGAAAATCACACCAGCCGGTACACCTTTCTCATTGGATACCGACTCAACCACCAGCAGTACTTCTTTGCTCATGTACGCCTCGCCTTCGCAATCCATTGGATCCGCGGGATCCGTGCCTTAATCAAAACGGGGAACGATGTTGGCCTTGTCGATCGAATCGATCGGCAAGAGGAATTCGTGATCGTCTACAAGCACCACCACATCCTGTTCCTCGACCCCGCGCAGGACACCCTGGAAATTGCGTCGCCCCTCGAAGGGCACGCGCAACTTGATCTTGACCTGCTCTCCGGCATGAGCAGCAAACTGCTCCAGGGTGAACAAAGGCCGATCCATTCCCGGGGAGGATACTTCCAGGGTGTACTCATTGCTGATCGGATCTTCCACATCCAGTACACCGCTCACCTGACGACTGACCTTTTCGCAGTCCTCGATGAAGATGCCATCGGCATGATCAATATAGATTCGCAGCAGGGAATGCTTGCCCTGGGAGAGAAACTCGATACCCCAGCACTCATAGCCAAGGGCTTCTATTACAGGAGCAACTATCGCCTGCAACTGTTCTAGCTTGCTCGACATCGAGAGCCCCCTCTTTTTTCTTGTGAAATAAAAAATGGGCGAGACGCCCATCCATGCTTGCCATTCCTTACGAATGACTCGAAGACTGCGCAGCCAACAAAAAGCCCCTGGACAGGGGCTTGGCTACAGCGGGTTGCGAGACCGGAACCATCAGCCCTCCGGAAAAACGGAAGACCGGCTTCCCGGCGCCACGCCGCGACAAAGCTGGGCCACGAGTATACGCAGGAGTCCCAACACGGTCAATCGCACCTGCCGGAACGCAAGAGACCCGCATGAAGCGGGTCTCTTGGATATGGTACCGAGGAGGGGACTCGAACCCCTACAGCCTATGGCCACTACCACCTCAAGGTAGCGTGTCTACCAATTCCACCACCTCGGCAAAACCTTGCCTTACCGTTCCGGAACCTCCGGAACATCACCCGCTTCCTGCGGAGCCGAACGCCCCTCAAGAACAGGAACATCTTCTTCGACAACCTTCTTCGGCACTTCCAGCACCGCCGGATCAGGCAAGCCGATCTGACCGAGCTGTTCCGCCTTCTGGCTGGCGAAATACGCCAGACCCAGACTGGTCACGAAAAAAACCGCGGCGAGTATACCAGTAACGCGACTCAGAAAGGTAGCAGAACCCTGGCTTCCAAACACCGTGCCAGACGCACCAGCACCAAAGGAAGCACCCGCCTCCGCACCCTTGCCCTGCTGCAGCAGCACAAGACCAACAAGGCCTAGTGCCATTAGCAGATGAACTACGATCACGACAGTCTCAAGCATCTTCAGCTTCCCGCGGCACGACAGATCGCACCAAACTCATCCGCATTCAGAGAGGCCCCACCAATGAGACCACCGTCGATATCCGGCATGGCAAACAGCTCAGCCGCATTGGCAGCCTTCACACTGCCGCCATACAAAATTCTTACACCGCGCGCCACATCGGCACTTTCGGTTCGCAACTGCGCCCTGATCGACGCATGCACTTCCTGAGCCTGCTCAGGACTTGCCGTCAGCCCGGTACCAATTGCCCAGACCGGCTCATACGCAACTACCGCTCGTGCAAATGCACCGACACCCAGCTGCTCAATCACACTGCCCAACTGACGCTGCACGACCTCGAGGGTCTTACCCGCCTCACGCTGCGCCAGCGTCTCACCGATACACAGGATCGGGATCAAACCACAGGCCTGCGCAGCGGCAAACTTTCGGCTCAGCATCGCCTCGCTTTCACCGAGAATCTGACGCCGTTCGGAGTGACCAACCAATACGTAGGCACACCCGGAGTCAGCCAGCTGACTAGCAGCTATCTCACCCGTCAACGCACCTTGCATCGGCTCGACCGCGCAATTCTGCGCACCCACACCGATCGCCTTCCCCTCGAGCCCAGTCACCACCTGAGTGACGTACAGCGCGGGCGGAATCACAGCAATCTCGACCCCTACCGGCAAAGCCAGCTGACGAAGACCCCTGATCAATTCAGCTACGCTGGCGCGGGTACCGTGCATCTTCCAGTTACCGGCTACCAGTGGTCGACGCATGCTTTACCTCGTCGGTCAAAGTGGGCGCAGATGTTACCCAAGACTTTCAATACAGGCAAGCGAATCAAACACATAGATTCACCTGCCTGACCATTTCGCTTATGCGCAGGCGTCGGCGACGACCCTGGCAAGCGCTTCGGCATGCTGCCGCACCTGGGCCTCGTCATCGCCTTCGACCATGACGCGAACCAATGGCTCGGTGCCGGACTTGCGCAGCAAGACCCGACCTCGCCCGGCCATCTTACGGGTAACCTCATCACATGCCTCCTGCACTGAGGGATTATCGACGGGATCCTTGCCGCCGTTGAACTTCACGTTGACCAGCACCTGCGGGCATTTGCGAATGCCACTGCAGGCCTGCTGCAGTGTTTCGCCACGCCGCTTGAGCGCCAGCAGGACCTGCAGGGCGGCAATTATGGCATCTCCGGTGGTGGTGTGCCGGCAGCAGACGATATGCCCTGAATTTTCCCCACCGAGCTGCCAGCCACGCTCCTGCAGCTCAGCCATTACATAGCGGTCACCCACCTTGGCACGAGCGAACGGGATTTGCATGTCGCGCAACGCCAGCTCAAGACCCAGGTTGCTCATCAGGGTGCCGACGACGCCACCATCCCCCATCAGGCCGCGCTCCTTCAAGTCGCGCGCGATGATGAACAGCAGCTCGTCACCATCGACCACGCGCCCAGTGTGGTCGACCATCAGCACCCGGTCACCATCACCGTCGAAAGCAACACCAAGGTCCGCACCCTGACTGACCACTTCAGCCTGGAGTGACTCCATATGGGTCGAACCACAACCTTCATTGATATTCAGCCCGTCCGGCTGCGCCGAGAGCACGCTCACCGTAGCCCCCAGCTCGCGAAAAACGCTCGGCGCCACCTTGTAGGTCGCACCGTGCGCGCAATCGACCACCAGCTTCAGACCAGCAAAACGAGTGCTGGTGGGCACGCTGCTCTTGCAGAACTCGATGTAGCGGCCAGCGGCGTCGTTGATGCGCGACACCTTGCCGATCGACTCGGCCACAATCATCGGCTCGTCGAGCAGCGCCTCGACTTTCGCCTCGATATCGTCGGGCAGCTTGGTGCCCTGACCAGAGAAAAACTTGATGCCGTTGTCGTAATAGGGATTGTGCGAGGCACTGATGACGATGCCGGCCTCGGCATGGAAGGTGCGCGTCAGATAGGCAATGGCCGGTGTCGGCATTGGCCCCAGCAGCATCACGTCGGCACCGGCGGCCACCAGTCCAGCCTCTAGGGCCGATTCGAACATGTAACCGGAGATGCGCGTGTCCTTGCCGATCAGTACCCGGCAGATGCCTTCGCGCCGAAACGCGACGCCCGCCGCCCAGCCCAGCTTGAGCACGAAGTCAGGGGTAATGGGGAACTGGCCAACCCGACCGCGAATGCCGTCGGTACCGAAATACTTTCTCGTCATCTCTACTCCATCTGCCTCAATCGGCAGTTTCGACTGCTGCAATCATCCTGACTACATCGACCGTTTCCGCCACATCATGAACGCGGATGATTCGAGCCCCCTTGATCACCGCCAGCGCCGCCAGCGCCAAACTGCCGGGAAGGCGCTGCTTGACGTCGCGCCCCAACACCTGGCCGATCATGCTCTTGCGAGATACACCCACGAGCAGCGGGCGACCCAGCCGGTGCAATTCTTCCATATGCTTGAAAAGCACCAGATTGTGGTCGAGGCTCTTGGCGAAACCAAAACCGGGATCCAGAACGATGCGCTCAGCAGCAATACCAGCCGACTGACAGACGTCCATGCGCTCACGCAGGAACTGCTCAACGTCCCGAGTAACGTCTCCATAGGACGGATTGTCCTGCATGTTGCCGGGCTCGCCGAGCATGTGCATCAGACAGACCGCCATGGCACTGTCCGCCACCGCATCCAGCGCACCATCGCGTTGCAGCGAACGGACATCGTTGATCAGCCCGGCACCGAGCCGCCCGCATTCACGCATCACTGCGGGGGTTGAGGTGTCGACAGAGATCACCACATCCAGCTCGCGAGCAATGACCTCGACCACCGGAGCCACACGCTCCAACTCCTCGCTGGGAGAGACCGCGCGCGCACCGGGGCGAGTCGACTCACCGCCGACATCAATCAGGGTCGCCCCTGCCTCGACCATCGCCGCGGCGTGCCGCAACGCCTTGTCGCGCTCAGTGTAGCTGCCGCCATCGGAAAAGGAGTCAGGGGTGACATTCAGAATGCCCATCACATGCGGACGGGCCAGATCAAGAACCCGGCTGCCACACGGCAGCCGGGTCGGGAGACAAATGTTACTCATGCTCAGTGTTCGCCCGCCGGGCCTCCGATCGGCGACTCCGGACGCTCACCTTGCGGTGCGGAGCTTCCCGAGGCCCCCGTACCACCCTGCCAGTCACGCGGCTCACGCGGCGGACGACCGGACATGATGTCGTCGATCTGTTCGGCATCAATGGTTTCGTACTTCATCAGCGCCTCGGCCATCATTTCCAGCTTGTCGCGATTCTCGGTCAGCAGACGCTTGGCCGTGCCATAGCAGGTGTCGATGATGCTGCGCACCTCTTCGTCGATCTGCTTAGCGGTCTCGCCGGACACATTGGTGTGCTGACTGCCGGCACTGCGACCCAGGAAAACTTCACCTTCCTCTTCGGCATACATCAGTGGGCCCATCTTTTCCGACAAACCCCACTTGGTGACCATGTTCCGCGCCAGCTGTGTGGCACGCATGATGTCGTTGGAAGCACCGGTGGTGACACCATCGAATCCCAGGGTCATCTCCTCAGCGATACGGCCGCCGAACAGCGAGCAGATCTGGCTGATCAGCGCGCGCTTGGACAAGCTGTAGCGATCTTCCTCCGGCAGGAACATGGTCACACCCAGCGCACGACCACGGGGGATGATCGATACCTTGTAGACCGGGTCGTGCTCGGGCACCAGGCGACCGACGATGGCGTGACCGGCCTCGTGGTAGGCGGTATTGAGCTTCTCCTTCTCGGACATGACCATGGTCTTGCGCTCGGCGCCCATCATGATCTTGTCCTTGGCCAGCTCGAACTCCTTCATTTCCACCAGGCGCTTGTTGACCCGCGCGGCAAACAGCGAGGCCTCGTTGACCAGGTTGGCCAGGTCGGCACCGGAGAAGCCGGGGGTGCCACGGGCAATCACGGCCGGGTCGACGTCGTCACCCACCGGCACCTTGCGCATGTGCACCTTGAGGATCTGCTCGCGGCCACGGATATCGGGTAGACCCACCACCACCTGGCGGTCGAAGCGGCCGGGACGCAGCAGCGCCGGATCGAGCACGTCGGGACGGTTGGTCGCGGCGATGACGATGATGCCGTCGTTCATCTCGAATCCATCCATCTCCACCAGCAGCTGGTTGAGCGTCTGCTCGCGCTCGTCGTGGCCTCCGCCGAGGCCGGCACCCCGATGACGACCCACGGCATCAATCTCGTCGATGAAAATGATGCAGGGCGCGTGCTTCTTGGCCTGGTCGAACATATCGCGCACGCGGCTGGCGCCGACGCCGACGAACATTTCCACGAAGTCGGAACCGGAAATGGTGAAGAACGGCACCTTGGCCTCGCCCGCCACGGCCTTGGCCAGCAGCGTCTTGCCGGTACCCGGCGAGCCGACCATCAGCACGCCGCGCGGGATGCGGCCGCCCAGGCGCTGGAACTTGCCCGGGTCACGCAGGAACTCGACCAGTTCGGCGACCTCCTCCTTGGCCTCGTCGCAACCGGCAACGTCAGCGAAAGTGGTCTTCACCTGATCTTCCGAAAGCAGGCGCGCCTTGCTCTTGCCGAAGCTCATCGGCCCGCCCTTGCCTCCCGCGCCGCCCTGCATCTGGCGCATGAAGAACATGAACACCGCGATGATCACCAGGATCGGGAAGCTGGCCACCAGCAACTGGGTCCAGATGCTCTGCTGCTCAGGCTGCTTGCCTTCGATGACCACGTTGTTGTCGATCAGGTCGCCGATCAGTCCGCTGTCCTGGATCGCCGGACGCACGGTCTTGAACGTACCGCCATCGGTGCGTTTGCCGGTGATCACGAAGCCATCGACGGTGACTCGCTCGACACGGCCATCCTGAACCTGGCTCAGGAATTCGGAATAGTTGAGCGTCTGCGGCTCGCTGGGGCTGGAGAAATTGTTCATCACCGTCACCAGGACGGCGGCGATGATCAGCCACAGGATCAGATTTTTTGCCATATCGTTCAATTCGCTACCCTCTGAGTCGCTCCGTTCGAGGCAACTCCCGCACGCGGCTGGTTGATTACCCGGCCTAACTTACTACACAACCCCTGCCGGGGCAGGTGGCGTCTGTAACCCTTTATGAACCTTTGACTACCGGCTCGGCACTTCATTGCATCGGAGCGCCGCGGAAACCACGCGCCAGGAGGTACTGCTCCCGGGAGCGATCACGCGAGGACAACGGCTTGCGGATCTGCACCTTCTCGAACATCTCCCGCGTCTGCTTGTGGTACGCATCGAAACCTTCGCCCTGGAAGATCTTGATCAGGAAATCGCCACCAGGCCGCAGCACGCGACTGGCCAGATCCAGCGCCAGCTCGCACAGGTACATGGCACGCGGCTGATCCGCGGCCCGCACCCCACTCATATTGGGGGCCATATCGGAAATCACAAGGTCGACGGGATGATCATCGATCGCTTCGAGCAGCCGAGCGAACACCGCATCGTCGGTGAAATCGCCCTGGATGAAGGTGACGTCGGGGATCGAGTCCATCTCCAGGATGTCCGAGGCGATCAGCCGCCCCTTGTCGCCAATCACCCGGCTGGTCACCTGCGACCAGCCACCGGGGGCCGCGCCCAGATCGACGACCGTCATGCCGGGGCGCAGGATGCGGTCCTTTTCCTGGATCTCCAGCAGCTTGTAGCTGGCCCGCGAGCGATAACCGTCGCGCTGAGCCATCTTTACGTAAGGGTCGTCGAAGTGTTCTTTCAGCCAGCGTTGACTGGTCTTGGATCGGGCCACGGAATACCTCTTGGGCGGCGGCTCGGGTACACTAGCCGCCTTTTTCGTACAGTGAAACGTCAGGGCTTGATTATGGCGCTCTCGCAAGAGCAGAAGAAACAGTTCAAATCTATCGGCCACCATCTGAAGCCGGTATTGACCATTGCCGACAACGGTCTCAGCGAAGGGGTAATGGCCGAGCTGGAGCGCGCCCTCGCCGACCACGAGCTGATCAAGATTCAGCTGCGTGTGGCCGAGCGCGACGACCGTCACGCACTGGTCGAGGAGCTTTGCCGTAGCGCGGGCTGCGAGCTGGTGCAAAGTATCGGCAAGGTGGCACTGGTGTACCGCAAGAACCCCAAACCGAACCGCCACCTCTCCAACATCCTGCGCCACCAGGCGTAACCGGCAAGACGAGGCGCGGAACGTCTACGACCGCGCCTCGGGTGGCGCCTGTACCACCAGCAGCAGGCCACAGCAGGCCATGGCCAGGTAGCTGAACATCTGCCAGTAGTCGGACACGAGCCAGCCGGCGCGCGCGGCGAAAAAGCCAAGCGCCAGCAGCAGCACCGCCAGCAGCAGCTGGCCGCGCATATCCTTCCACACGGCCCGCACGCCCAGCGCGACGGCCAGACTCAGCGCCTGCAGCAGCACGCAGACCACCGCAAAGCCCACCAGCAGCGGCCGCAAGCCGTTCGCCACCTCCTGCACCAGCAGCGGCGCGAGGCCGATCTTGCCGAGTGCCGGCAGCAATACGAAGTGCAGCAGCCACAGGCCGCCGACCCAGAATGTCTGGGCCAGCTGCCAGGCGATCACCGGCGCGCGCAGGCGCGGCGGATCAGACGTGACGGACTTCGACAATCTCGTACTCGACCACGCCACTGGGGGTGCGCACCGTCACCACGTCGCCTTCGGACTTGCCGACCAACGCGCGGGCGATCGGCGAGCTGACCGACAACTTGCCGGACTTGATGTCCGCCTCGTCGTCACCGACGATCTGGTAGGTCACTTCCTCGTCGGTTTCGACGTTCACGATGTCCACTGTGGTGCCGAAGATCACCTTGCCGGTATGCGGAAGGGTCGAGACATCGATGATCTGGGCGTTCTGCAAACGCCCCTCGATGTCACGGATGCGCGCCTCGGCCAGCCCCTGCTGTTCGCGGGCGGCGTGGTACTCGGCGTTCTCCTTCAGATCCCCCAGCTCACGCGCTTCGGCGATGGCCTGGCTGATCTTCGGGCGCTCCGCCTTGAGGATCTTCAGCTCTTCTTCCAGGGCGCGAGCGCCCTGGACGGTCATCGGGTATTTCGTCATGCCTTGATTCCTGCGTGCAGATCCTGCAGCCGGCGCACGGTCCGCTCGGGACCGAACTTGATGGCCTCACAGACTGCCTGACCACCCGCCAGGGTGGTGGTGATGCAGACCTTGTGCTGCAGGGCGTTACGACGGATGGAGTAAGAATCGGCGATCGACTGGCGCCCCTCGGTGGTGTTGATGATCAGGGTCACTTCCTCGTTCTTGATCATGTCCACCACATGCGGACGGCCTTCGGTCACCTTGTTGACGCGGCGCACCGGCAAGCCAGCCGCCTCGATCACCTTCGCGGTTCCGGCAGTAGCCACCACTTCGAAGCCCTGAGCGATCAGGTCACGCGCCACATCGGCCACGAAAGGCTTGTCGTCCTCTCGCACACTGATAAAGGCGCAACCGCCGGTGGGCAGGATTTCGCTGGCACCCAGCTGAGCCTTGGCAAAGGCCTCGGCGAAGCTGTCGCCGACACCCATGACTTCGCCGGTGGATTTCATTTCCGGGCCGAGGATGGTATCCACCCCGGGGAACTTGGCAAAGGGGAACACGGCTTCCTTGACGCTGAAGTACTCCGGAATGATTTCCTGGGTAAAACCGGTTTCCTGCAGGGTCTTGCCGGCCATGACGCGGGCCGCGACCTTGGCCAGCGATTCGCCGATGCACTTGGACACGAACGGCACGGTACGCGAAGCGCGCGGGTTCACTTCCAGGACATAGATGTCGTCGCCCTGAACGGCCATCTGCACGTTCATCAGACCGACCACACCCAGCTCCAGCGCCATCTTCTTCACCTGGTCGCGGATTTCGTCCTGAATGTGCTGGGGCAGCGAGTAAGCCGGCAGCGAGCACGCCGAGTCGCCGGAGTGGATACCGGCCTGCTCGATGTGCTGCATGATGGCGCCGATCACCACATCCTTGCCATCGCATACGGCATCGATATCCACTTCGATGGCCGAATTCAGGAAATGGTCCAGCAGTACCGGGCTGTCGTTGGAGACCTTCACCGCCTCGCGCATGTAGCGCTTGAGCTCTTCTTCCTGGTAGACGATTTCCATCGCCCGGCCGCCCAGCACGTAGGACGGACGCACCACCAGCGGGAAGCCGATGGCCTTGGCGTGCGCCAGGGCTTCGTCTTCGCTGCGTGCGGTGGCGTTCTGCGGCTGGCGCAGGTTCAGGCGCTGCACCATCTGCTGGAACCGCTCACGGTCTTCGGCGCGGTCGATGGCGTCCGGGCTGGTGCCGATGATCGGCACGCCGGCCTCTTCCAGAGCGCGGCACAGCTTCAGCGGGGTCTGGCCACCGTACTGCACGATCACGCCCTTGGGCTGCTCGACGCGGCAGATTTCCAGCACGTCTTCCAGGGTCACCGGCTCGAAGTACAGGCGATCGGAGGTGTCGTAGTCGGTGGAGACGGTTTCCGGGTTGCAGTTGACCATGATGGTCTCGTAGCCGTCTTCACGCATGGCCAGCGCGGCATGCACGCAGCAGTAGTCGAACTCGATGCCCTGGCCGATGCGGTTCGGACCGCCACCGATGACCATGATCTTGTCGCGGCTGGACGGGTTGGCCTCGCACTCTTCCTCGTAGGTCGAATACATGTAGGCGGTGTCGGTCTGGAACTCGGCGGCGCAGGTGTCGACGCGCTTGTAGACCGGCAATACCTTCAGCTTGTGACGGTGGCTGCGCAGGCTTTTCTCGCTCACGCCCAGCAGGGTCGCCAGGCGGGCATCGGAGAAGCCCTTGCGCTTCAGGCGGAACATCAGGTCACGGTCGATGCTGGCCAGGCCGAGGGTCTTGACCCGCTCCTCTTCCTTGACCAGGTCCTCGATCTGCACCAGGAACCAGGGGTCGATGTTGGTGAGTTCGAACACCTCGTCGACGGTCTTGCCGGCGCGGAAGGCATCGGCCACATACCAGACGCGCTCGGCGCTGGGCACGGTCAGCTCACGCTTGAGGACGCTCTCGGCTTCCGGATCGGCCAGGTCCAGCTTGGGATCGAAACCGGTGGCGCCGACTTCCAGGCCGCGCAGCGCCTTCTGCATGGATTCCTGGAAGGTACGGCCGATGGCCATGACTTCGCCCACCGACTTCATCTGGGTAGTCAGACGAGCGTCGGCCTTGGGGAATTTCTCGAAGGCGAAACGCGGCACCTTGGTGACCACGTAGTCGATGGCCGGCTCGAAGGACGCCGGGGTGCGACCGCCAGTGATGTCGTTGCTCAGTTCGTCCAGGGTGTAGCCAACGGCCAGCTTGGCGGCGATCTTGGCGATCGGGAAACCGGTGGCCTTGGAGGCCAGCGCCGAGGAGCGCGACACGCGCGGGTTCATCTCGATGACGACCATGCGGCCGTCCTTCGGGTTGATGCCGAACTGCACGTTGGAGCCACCGGTCTCCACGCCGATCTCGCGCAGCACTGCCAGCGAGGCGTTGCGCATGATCTGGTATTCCTTGTCGGTCAGCGTCTGCGCCGGGGCCACGGTGATGGAGTCGCCGGTGTGCACGCCCATCGGATCGAAGTTCTCGATGGAGCAGACGATGATGCAGTTGTCCTTCTTGTCGCGGACAACTTCCATCTCGTATTCCTTCCAGCCGATCAGCGATTCGTCGATCAGCAGTTCCTTGGTCGGCGACAGATCCAGACCGCGGTTGCAGATTTCCTCGAATTCCTCACGGTTGTAGGCGATGCCGCCACCGGTGCCGCCCATGGTGAAGGACGGACGGATGATGCACGGGAAGCCCACCTGGTCCAGGACGCCGTAGGCTTCCTCCATGTTGTGGGCGATGCCGGAACGCGGGCACGCCAGCCCGATGTCACGCATGGCCTTGTCGAAGCGCGAACGGTCCTCGGCCTTGTCGATGGTGTCGGCGTTGGCGCCGATCATTTCCACGCCGAACTTTTCCAGCACGCCGTGGCGTTCCAGGTCCAGGGCGCAGTTCAGCGCGGTCTGGCCGCCCATGGTCGGCAGCAGCGCGTCAGGGCGCTCCTTCTCGATGATCTTGGCCACAGTCTGCCACTTGATCGGCTCGATGTAGGTGGCGTCGGCCATGGCCGGGTCGGTCATGATGGTGGCCGGGTTGGAGTTCACCAGGATGACGCGGAAGCCTTCCTCGCGCAGGGCCTTGCAGGCCTGGGCGCCGGAATAGTCGAACTCGCACGCCTGGCCGATCACGATGGGGCCGGCGCCGAGGATCAGAATGCTTTTGAGGTCTGTACGTTTTGGCATGGGAGTCTCGTAGCGGTAATCAGGTCAGGGTTGCGGTGGCCAGCTTCACGCCAAAGCCGACGAACAGGGCGCCCACGCCGCTGGTGGCGCTGGCGGCCAGACACTGCCGTCGGCGGAACCAGTGCGCCAGGCGGGCGCCGGTAAAGATCAGGAGGCTCAGGTAGCTGAGACTGATGATTTGCAAAATCGCGCCCAGCACCAGGAACGACAATCCCGGATGGGCGTAGGCCGGGTCGACGAACTGGATGAAGAAGGACACGAAGAACAGGATCGCCTTGGGGTTCGACAGGCTGAGCAGCAGGGCGCGACGGAACGGCTGACCCAGGTCCTGCTCGGGTTCGACCCGTGCATCCGCGGGATGCCGCCACTGGCGCCAGGCGCCGCGCAACATGCCAATGCCGATGTAGCAGAGGTATGCGGCACCCAGGTACTTGAGCCCGGTGAACAGCATCGGCTCGGCCTTCAGAAGCGAAGCAACGCCCAGTGCGGCGGCCAGCATCAGCAGGGTATCGCCGACGAACACGGCGGCGGCGGCGCTGTAACCCGCCGCGATACCGCGACGCGCCGCGCTGGCCAGCACGAACATGGAGTTCGGGCCGGGCAGCAGGATCACCAGCACCGTCCCCAGGACATAGGTCCAGAGGTCGACGATTCCCAGGCTTGCCAGCATGCGCGACAGCCCTTATTGCTTGCGGGCCGCCATGGCGGCGACGAAGCGGTCGAACAGCGGAGACACGTCGTTCGGGCCGGGGCTGGCTTCCGGGTGTCCCTGGAAGCTGAAGGCGACCTTGTCGGTGCGCTCGATACCCTGCAGGGTGCCATCGAACAGCGACTTGTGGGTGGCGCGCAGGTTGGCCGGCAGGGTGGCTTCGTCGGCACAGAAACCATGGTTCTGGCTGGTGATCATCACCACGCCGCTGTCGAGGTCCTGCACCGGGTGGTTGGCGCCATGGTGGCCGCAAGCCATCTTCACGGTCTTGGCGCCGGAGGCCAGGGCCAGAAGCTGGTGTCCCAGGCAGATACCGAACACCGGGATGTCGGTTTCCAGAATGTCCTGGATCGCCTTGATGGCGTAGTCGCACGGCTCCGGATCGCCTGGGCCGTTGGACAGGAACACACCGTCAGGATTCAGCGCCAGCGCCTCGCTGGCCGGTGCCTGGGCGGGCAGCACGGTCACCCGGCAGCCGCGTTCGACCAGCATGCGCAGGATGTTGCGCTTCACGCCGTAGTCATAGGCCACCACGTGGTACGGCAGCTGCTCGGCGGGAATTTCCGGATGGCTGTCGGTCTGTAGCGACCACACCGAGGAGCGCCATTCGTACGGCGCCTTGGTGCTGACCACCTTGGCCAGATCCAGCCCCTTCATGCCCGGAAATGCCCGAGCCAGCTCGAGCGCCTTTTCTTCGGTCGCATCCGCACCAGTCAGGATGCAACCGTTCTGAGCGCCCTTTTCGCGCAGGATGCGCGTCAGGCGACGCGTATCGATCCCGGCGATGGCCACGGTACCGTTTGCCTTCAGGTAGGCATCCAGCGGCTGCTTGTTGCGCCAGCTGCTGGCCAGCAGCGGCAGGTCGCGGATGATCAGGCCGGCGGCCCAGACCTGGCTGGACTCGGCATCTTCCGGCGTGGTGCCGGTATTGCCGATGTGCGGATAGGTCAGGGTGACGATCTGCTGGGCATAGGACGGATCGGTGAGAATTTCCTGATAGCCGGTCATGGCGGTGTTGAACACTACCTCGCCGACGGTATGCCCATCGGCGCCGATGGATTCGCCGCGAAAAATGCTGCCATCAGCAAGGGCCAGAATCGCTGGCGTAGTGGCTGGCGTAGTCAAGAGACCTCCGGTAAATCTGCCTGGTGCGTACGCAGGTTGTAAAAAAGCGGGATGACGTGTGAAGGTCATCCCGCTTTTTTTGAATTCGGCCATCTGCGTAACTTTAGTGGACACACTAAAGCGCGAATCATACAGAAACGGCCTTTTTGGGTCTACCCAAACTGCAGACCGATGCGTGACCGCTCAGCGCAGGCCCAACACATCCTGCATGTCATACAGGGCCGGCGCGCGACCCTGCAGCCACAACGCCGAACGGACGGCGCCCTTGGCAAAGGTCATGCGGCTGGATGCCTTGTGGGTAATTTCCACCCGCTCGCCGTCGGCGGCGAACAGAACGGTGTGGTCGCCCACCACATCGCCGGCGCGCACGGTGGCGAAACCGATGGTTTCCCGAGCGCGCGCACCGGTCTGCCCTTCGCGTCCGTAGACCGCCACTTTCCGCAGATCGCGACCCAGCGCCTCCGCCACCACCTCACCCATGCGCAGCGCAGTACCCGACGGCGCATCGACCTTGTGACGGTGGTGGGCCTCGATGATCTCGATGTCCACGTCGTCCCCGAGTACCCGGGCCGCGGTGTCGAGCAGCTTCAGGCACAGGTTCACCCCGACGCTGAAGTTGGCGGCGAAGACGATCGGGATCTGCTTGCCCGCCTCGGCCAGCCGCTGCCTTTCTTCAACCGAAAAACCGGTGGTGCCAATGACCATGGCCTTGCCGGCCTGACGGCAGATCTCCAGGTTCTTCAGGGTCACGCTCGGATGGGTGAAATCGATCAGCACATCGAAGCTGTCCACGGCGGCGGCGAGATCACCGCTCAGGGTTACCCCCAGACGACCCAGGCCGACCAGCTCGCCGGCGTCGGCGCCGATCAGGCTGCTGTCGGGCCGGTCGATGGCGGCGGCCAGCTCGGCGCCTTCCGCCTGGCGGACCGCCTCGATCAGGTTCTTGCCCATGCGCCCGGCGGCGCCCATCACTGCAATTCGCATATACCCAAGCTCCACACTGCCGGCCGTCGCAGCAGGCGAGTGCCCGCTGCCGGCGCAGGATTCAAAGATCGTCGAAGAACCGCTTCATGCCCTCGAACCAGCCACTGGCACGAGGGGAATGGGAGCTGTCGCTCTGCAGGCTGCGGCGGAACTCTTCGAGCAGCTCGCGCTGATGCTTGTCGAGCTTGACGGGTGTTTCCACCACCACCCGGCACATCAGGTCGCCCGCACTGCCGCCACGCACCGGGGTCACGCCCTTACCGCGCAGGCGGAACAGCTTGCCGGTCTGGGTGCCTTCCGGAATTTTCAGCTTGACCCGGCCATCCAGGGTCGGCACTTCGAGCTCGCCACCCAGCGCCGCGTCGGCGAAGCTGATCGGCACCTCGCAGTACAGGTCGCGACCGTCGCGCTGGAAAATGTCGTGCTCGCGCACGTTGACCACCACGTACAGGTCTCCGCTCGGACCGCCCTGGGCGCCCGCCTCGCCTTCGCCCGCCAGGCGGATGCGGTCGCCGGTATCGACACCGGCCGGCACCTTGACCGACAGGGTCTTGTGCTCCTCGACGCGGCCCTGGCCATGGCAGTCGCCACAGGGGTCGGTGATCATCTTGCCACTGCCATGGCAGCGCGGACAGGTCTGCTGCACCGAGAAGAAACCCTGCTGCATACGCACCTGACCGATGCCGCCACAGGTGCTGCAGGTGGTCGGGCTACTGCCCTTCTTGGCACCGGAGCCGCCACAGGTCTTGCAGTTGGCCAGGGTCGGCACGCGAATGGTCACCGTGGTGCCGCGCACCGCCTCTTCCAGGCTCAGCTCCAGGGTGTAGCGCAGGTCGCTGCCCCGTTGCGGGCCGCCACGCTGGCCCCCACGGGCACCCCCGAAGAAGTCGCTGAACACGTCACCGAAGATGTCGGAGAAGCTGGCGCCGCCGGCAAAGCCCGCGCCAGCGCCACCCATCTGCGGATCGACACCGGCATGGCCGTACTGATCGTAGGCCGCGCGCTTGTTGGCATCGGAGAGCACCTCGTAGGCCTCGTTGGCCTCCTTGAATTTCTCTTCCGCCGCCTTGTCGTCCGGATTGCGATCCGGATGGTACTTCATCGCCAGGCGTCGATAGGCCTTCTTCAGCTCGGCGTCGTCGGCGCCCCGCTCGACACCCAGCACTTCGTAATAGTCTCGTTTCGCCATTTCTCTCGAATTCCTCTGACACACCCTCCAGACACGCCAACGCGGGAGAGGGCTCCCGCGTGGCGAGTCAGGGGCGCGCGACCACGGTCACGCGCATGAGGCGGAAGCAAACGTGACGTTTACTTGTTGTCCTTGACCTCTTCGAACTCGGCGTCGACTACGTCGTCACCCGCGTCCTTGGCCTTGCCGTCGGCCGGCTGAGCCTGTTCGGCCTGGGCCTGCTCGGCGTACATCTTCTGCGCCAGCGGCGCGGTGGCCTGGGACAGCGCGTTCATCTTGGCCTCGATCTCGGCCTTGTCATCGCCCTTGATGGCGACTTCCAGGGCGGCGATGGCGGCTTCGATGGCGGACTTCTCCTCGGCGGTGGCCTTGTCGCCGGCCTCGGTGATCATCTTGCGGCTGGCGTGGGCCAGCTGATCACCCTGGTTGCGCGCGGTCACCAGCTCTTCGAACTTGCGGTCTTCCTCGGCGTTGGCTTCAGCGTCGCGCACCATCTTCTCGATCTCGTCATCGGACAGACCGGAGCTGGCCTTGATGACAATGGACTGCTGCTTGCCGGTGGCCTTGTCCTTGGCGGACACGTGCAGGATGCCGTTGGCGTCGATGTCGAAGGTGACCTCGATCTGCGGCACGCCGCGCGGCGCCGGCGGAATGTCGGCCAGGTCGAACTTGCCCAGCGACTTGTTCTGCGCGGCCTGCTTGCGCTCGCCCTGCAGCACGTGGATGGTCACCGCGCCCTGGTTGTCGTCGGCGGTGGAGAACACCTGCGACTTCTTGGTCGGGATGGTGGTGTTCTTGTCGATCAGCGGGGTCATCACGCCACCCAGGGTTTCAATGCCCAGGGTCAGCGGGGTGACGTCCAGCAGCAGCACGTCCTTCACGTCACCAGCCAGCACGGCGCCCTGAATGGCGGCACCCATGGCCACGGCTTCGTCCGGGTTGACGTCCTTGCGCGGTTCCTTGCCGAAGAACTCGGCAACGGTCTTCTGCACCAGCGGCATGCGGGTCTGGCCGCCGACCAGGATCACCTCGTCGATCTTGCCCACGTCGATGCCGGCGTCCTTCAGCGCGGTGCGGCACGGCTCGATGGTGCGCTGCACCAGATCCTCGACCAGCGACTCCAGCTTGGCGCGGGAGATCTTCACGTTCAGGTGCTTCGGACCGGTCTGGTCTGCGGTGATGTACGGCAGGTTGACGTCGGTCTGCTGCGCGGAGGACAGCTCGATCTTGGCCTTCTCGGCGGCTTCCTTCAGGCGCTGCATGGCCAGGGCGTCGCCCTTGATGTCCATGCCCGACTCCTTCTTGAACTCGTCGACGAGGTAGTCGATCAGGCGCATGTCGAAGTCTTCGCCACCCAGGAAGGTGTCGCCGTTGGTGGCCAGCACTTCGAACTGGTGCTCGCCGTCGACTTCGGCGATCTCGATCACCGACACGTCGAAGGTACCGCCACCCAGGTCATAGACGATCACGGTGTGGTCACCGCGCGACTTGTCCATGCCGTAGGCAAGGGCCGCGGCGGTCGGTTCGTTGATGATGCGTTTGACGTCCAGACCGGCGATGCGACCGGCGTCCTTGGTAGCCTGACGCTGGCTGTCATTGAAGTAGGCCGGCACGGTGATCACCGCTTCGGTGACCGGCTCGCCGAGGTAGTCTTCGGCGGTCTTCTTCATCTTCTTCAGCACTTCGGCGCTGATCTGCGGCGGCGCCATCTTCTGGCCCTTCACGTCCACCCAGGCGTCACCGTTGTCGGCCTTGATGATCTTGTAGGGGACCAGCTTGATGTCCTTCTGCACCACGTCCTCGTCGAAGCGCCGACCGATCAGGCGCTTCACGGCGAACAGGGTGTTGTGCGGGTTGGTGACCGCCTGGCGCTTGGCGGACTGGCCGACCAGGATTTCGCCATCGTTGGTGTAGGCGATGATCGACGGGGTGGTACGGCCACCTTCGGCGTTCTCGATGACCTTGGCGGTGCCGTTTTCCAGGATGGAGACGCAGGAGTTGGTGGTCCCCAGGTCAATACCGATGATTTTTCCCATTTTCAATTCTCCAGAATCGGGTGGTGCCTGCGTCCCCGCCAGGGCCGCCGCGGCTCAAATGTGCTTGGTGAAACAGATGGGGTCGGCCCGATGGATTTCAAGCCTTTTCGTTGATCGAAGACGGCGTGTCGGCCGGTGCCTTGCTGACCACGACCATCGCCGGGCGCAGCAGGCGACCGTTGAGCAGGTAGCCCTTCTGGAACACCTTGAGCACGCTGCCCGGCTCCAGCGTGGCGCTTTCTTCCATCGCCATGGCCTGGTGATGCTCGGGGTTGAAGGGCTCGCCCTGCGGATCGAGCTGCTCCAGCTGGTGGCGCTTGAGGCTGTCGAGCAGCAGCTTGTGGGTCAGCTCCATGCCTTCACGCACCGCCTTGCTGGCCTCGTCGTCCGGACGGGTCAGCTCCAGGCCACGCTCCAGGCTGTCGACCACGGCGAGCAGATCGCCGGCGAACTTTTCCAGGGCGAACTTGTGGGCCTTTTCCACGTCCTGTTCGGCGCGGCGGCGCACGTTCTGCATATCGGCGGCGCTGCGCAGCACCTGATCCTGGGCGGCGGCCAGCTGCTCTTCCAGCTCCAGCACGCGCGCCTGCAACGCCTCGGTGTCCTGCTCGCCGGCGGACGGTTCGGCGTTGGGGGTTTCCAGGTTCTGTTCATCCACCATTGGGGGTCTCCTCTAGACGAAGGGATGCCGGCCGGGCCGGCGCCGAATGCAGTCCTATATGGGGACGGTGAAACCTTCTTCAAGGGGGCGCGGAGAAATGCTTGAAGGCGACTCACCGACCACTGTATAAATAGCCAGCCTGGCGAACCTGGGGAGCCTTCCATGCTGGTCCATCTGTCCATTCGCAACTACGCCATCGTCGATCAACTGGATCTGGAACTGCGCAGCGGCATGAGCGTCATCACCGGCGAAACCGGTGCCGGCAAGTCGATCATGCTCGACGCGCTAGGCCTGGCGCTGGGCGATCGCGCCGACAGCAGCGTGGTACGCCCCGGTACCGACAAGGCGGACATTCTCGCCAGCTTCGACGTCTCGCAGATTCCCGAAGCCCAGGCCTGGCTGCGCGAGCGCGACCTGGAGCAGGACGGCCCGTGCATCCTGCGCCGGGTCATCACCGCTGAAGGTCGCTCGCGCGCCTACATCAATGGCACGCCGTGTCCGCAGGGCGACCTCAAGGCGCTCGGCGAACTGCTGATCGACATCCACAGCCAGCACGAACACCAGTCGCTGCTCAAGACCGATACCCACCGCCGCCTGCTGGATGCCTATGCCGGCGCCGGCGAGCTGGCCCGTCAGGTATTGCTCGCCGCGCAGCGCTGGCGGCAGACCCGCCAGGAGCTGGAACGGGTGTCCAGCAGCGGCGACGAACAGCGCGCCCGCCACCAGTTGCTCAGCTACCAGCTCGAGGAGCTGGAAGCGCTGGCGCTGGGCGAGCAGGAACTGGAGCAGCTGGAAGAAGAACACAAGACCCTGAGCAACGCCGAGCATCTGCTCGGCGCCTGCCGCCAGGTGCTGGACCTGTGCAGTGAAAGCGACGCCGGCAACGTGCTGTCCGCGCTGAACGCCAGTCTGAACCGGCTGACCGCCTTCAGCCCGAACGCCGGCGCCATGGCCAGCGCCGTCGAGTTGCTGGCCAGCGCACAGATCCAGGTCGAGGAAGCCATCGGCGAGCTGAACCGCTTCATCGACCACTTCGATGCCGATCCCGAGCGCCAGCAACAGCTGGAGGAGCGCCTGGACAGCATCTATACCCTGGCCCGCAAGCATCGCGTGCAGCCCGGCGAACTGGGCGAGCTGCAGCAGCGACTGCTGGAGGAGCTGGAAAGCCTGAACGCCGATGACCAGGCTCAGGATCGCCTGACCGAAGAGCTGGCTGCCTATGCCCGTCACTATCAGGAGAAGGCCGAAGAACTCAGCGCGCTGCGTCATCGCGCCGCCAGCGAACTGAGCAAGGCCGTGGAAGTGGAAATGCAGCGCCTGGGCATGCCCGGCGGACGCTTTCAGATCGAGCTGCGTGCCAACGCCACGGACGAACCGCATCCGGCCGGGCTGGAACAGGTGGAATTCCTGGTCAGCGCCAACCCCGGCCAGCCGCTGCGCGCCCTGGCCAAGGTGGCTTCCGGCGGCGAACTGTCACGCATCAGCCTGGCCATCCAGGTCATCACCGCGCAGACCTCGCGCGTACCGACGCTGGTGTTCGACGAGGTGGACGTCGGCATCGGCGGCCCGACCGCCGAAGTGGTCGGCCAGCTGCTGCGCCGCCTGGGCGAACGCGGCCAGGTGTTGTGCGTGACCCACCTGCCGCAGGTCGCCGCACAGGGGCATCAGCACCTGTTCGTGCACAAGCAGCGCGGCCGCTCGGACACCAGCACCGCCGTAGCGCACCTGGAGCGCCAGCAGCGTATCGAGGAAGTCGCGCGCATGCTCGGCGGGGTCGACCTCACCGACGAATCCCTGGCCCACGCCGCGAAGCTGCTGGCCAACGCGCAGGAATAAGGCCCGGCTGCGCCGTGGGAGCGGACTTGTCCGCTCGCGAATCAATTCGCTCCCGCAGGGTGCCGAGCCAACGCGCCAATGAAAAAGGCGACCCTGGGGTCGCCTTTTATCGGAACCGTTGCGCGCCGGTCAGGCTTTCTTGCGTACGTACAGCACCAGGTTGTGGTCCACCAGCTCGTAGCCGTGCTCGGCGACGATTTCGCGCTGGCGCTTTTCGATCTCATGGTCCATGAATTCGATCACTTCACCGGTTTCCACACAGACCATGTGGTCATGGTGCTCACCATCCGAAAGTTCGAAGACCGCATGGCCGCCATCGAAATTGTGACGAGTTACCAGGCCGGCCGATTCGAACTGGGTCAAGACCCGGTAGACGGTGGCCAGGCCGACATCCTCGCCCGCTTCCATCAGTGCCTTGTACACATCTTCGGCACTCATGTGGCGCTGATCGGTCGTATCCAGCATCTGCAGGATCTTGACGCGCGGCAGGGTGACCTTGAGGCCAACCTTGCGCAATTCGTTGTTTTCTACCATGTCAGTTTCTCATGCTCTGTTTCGCAGCATCCGTCATGCGGGTATGATCCGGAGCCTCGAATTCCCGGCCAAGATAGTGGAAGTCAGCCCCCGATGCAAAACACCAAGCTCCTGCTTTCCAGTTTCAGCCTGACGGCATTCTTGGCAGTTGCCGGCTGTTCCTTCCCTGGCGTTTACAAGATCGACATCCAGCAGGGCAATGTCGTGACGCAGGACATGATAGATCAGTTGCGTCCCGGAATGACCCGGCGCCAGGTGCGGTTTATCATGGGCAACCCCATGATTACCGATACCTTCCACCCCAATCGCTGGGACTATCTGTACAGCATCCAGCCCGGCGGCGGCGAGCGACGCCAGGAACGTGTCAGCCTGGAATTCGACGCTCAGGATCGCCTGACCACCATTTCCGGCGACTTCCGCCCCGGCCAAAGCCGGGACGAAGCCATCCTGGGCAGCAGCCCGCGCAATTAAGGCTGTTCGGCCTTCGCCTGCGCCGCCTTCGCGGCGCGCTGCTTGCGCACTTCCTTGGGGTCGGCGATCAGCGGGCGGTAGATTTCCACACGCTCTCCCTCCTCCACGGCCCGCTCCTCCGGCTTGGCGACGGCCTTGCCGAAGATGCCCAGCGGACAGGTGTGCAGATCCAGCTCCGGGAAGAACACTTCCATGCCGGAGCGCAGGGCCACGTCGCGCACCGTGGTGCCGACCGGCACGCTCAGGCGCAGCAGCTTCTGGCGCTCGGCCAGTGCATAGACGACCTCGACGGCAATCTGATTCGACTTATCCATGGAGTTGCTTGGCCCTTTGGCAGAAGGCATCGACCAGCGTGTTAGCCGCCTGGTTGAACAGTGGTCCCAGCGTGGCCTTGATCAACGGCCCGTCATAGTCGAAGGCCAGATCCAGACTGATCTTGCAGGCCTTGTCGGTCAGCGCCTTGAAGTGCCAGACACCGTGCAGCTGCTTGAACGGCCCCTGTTCCAGATCCATGACGATGGACTCGCCGGGCGTGAGCTGATTGCGCGTGATGAAGCGCTGGCTGACGCCGCCCTTGGCCACCGTCAGGCTGGCGCGCATCTGACCGGCGTCGCTCTCCAGCACTTCGCTGGCCGAACACCAGGGCAGGAACTGCGGATAGCTCGCAACATCGTTGACCAGATCGTACAGCGCCTGCGCCGGATACGGCAGCAGCGCCGAGCGTTGAATATGCGTCGTCATGCAGAGCCTTCATTGCGGACCGGCACCCGGAGGGTGCGCGTAACAGGCCGCATTGTCGGGGATTCGTTTTGCCCCCTCAAGTTCTATGCGCCCGGTCACACGCAGGAGCACGCCTGAAAAGCTGCGTGGACAGTCGCCAGCGCAGCCGCCAGTCCCTATAATGCGCGCCCTATGGCTAAGCAAAAGAAACAACAGCAGGGCAGCATCGCGCAGAACAAAAAGGCGCTGCACGATTATTTCATCGAACAGAAGTTCGAGGCCGGCCTGGCCCTGGCCGGTTGGGAAGTTAAAAGCCTGCGTGCCGGCAAGGCCCAGCTGGTCGACAGCTACATCCTGCTCAAGGATGGCGAGGCCTGGCTGATGGGTTGCCACATCACGCCGCTGAAGACCGCCAGCACCCACGTGATCGCCGATCCGACGCGCACGCGCAAGCTGCTGCTGCATGCGCGCGAGCTGGAGAAGATCACCGGCGGCGTCCAGCAGAAGGGCTACACCTGCGTCGCCCTGTCGCTGTACTGGAAGCAGCACCTGGTCAAGTGCGAGATCGCCCTGGCCAAGGGCAAGAAGGAATACGACAAGCGCCACACCGAGAAGGAACGTGACGCCGATCGTGATATCCAACGCGCCATGCGCAGCAAGGGCAAGGACGCCTGATCCACTCCTGCCTCAGGTAAGCAGGGTCCGCTCCCGGTGCCTGCGCTGCGCACGTGCCAGCCGCTGCGCTTCTTCCCGCCCCTCCGCCAGGACTTCCTGCACATAGTCGATGTGCCGGTGAATCACCTCGCGCGCCTGCTCGGCCTGGCGCGCCATGATCCTTTCATAAAGCTCGCGGTGCTGGCTCATCAGCATCTGGCGGGTCTCGTCGCGCAACGCATACATGCCGCCGATGTTGGTCACCACGTTGCGCTTGAGCAGATCGAACAGCCCGCGCATGGTGTGCAGCAGCACTGCATTGTGGCTGGCTTCGGCAATTGCCAGATGGAACCCGGCATCGGCGGCGCCCTCCTCGGTACGGCAGACAACATCACGGTCATAGCACGCCTGCAGCGTTTCGAAGGCCTCCGTCAGCCGCTGGCGATCCACCTCAGTGGCCCGCTGAGCCGCGTAATAGGCGCAGCTGCCCTCCAGGGTATGGCGGAACTCCAGCAGATCGCGCTGGGCATCCTCGTTGTTCTCCAGCAGCTGCAGCAGCGGGTCGCTGAAGGTGCTGCCCAGGGTCTGCGCCACATAGTTGCCGCCGCCGTGCCGACTGGTCAGCAAACCCTTGGCGACCAGCTTCTGGATCGCCTCGCGCAATGAAGGCCGGGACACGCCGAACTGCTCCGCCAGCGCCCGCTCCGCCGGTAGCCGCTCCCCGACCTTGAAGGTTCCCTCGAGGATCATCGCCTCCAGCTGGGCCACGATGTCGTCCGCCAGCCGACGCTGGCGCACCTTGTTTAGCTCCACACTTGCTCTCCGCAAAATTGGCCTGACCACTTTTCGTCGGGTCAAAGCCTAACCACTCGCAAAGGTCCCCAGCAAGGGCTCTTTCTACGACCTACGTCTATCTGCACAGGATTGACGCGGCAAACCGTCACTGCGTAGCCTGACCACTCGCAACGCGTAATTGGTATTACCAATTTACAAAAACAACAACGAGGACTCTGCTATGCATCAGCACACCGCTTCCATGCCTGCGGCCCTGCGCCTGCACCTCGCGCGAGGAGCCTGACCATGTCGAACGGATTGCTCGCCCTGTGCGCCTTCTCGCCCATCCTGCTCGCCGCCATCCTGCTGATCGGCCTGCGCTGGCCCGCACGCCGCGCCATGCCAGTGGTGTTCCTGCTCACCGCAGGCATCGCACTGTTCGTCTGGGACATGAGCTTCAACCGCGTGCTGGCTTCTACCCTGCAGGGCCTGGTGATCACCACCGGTGTGCTGTGGATCATCTTCGGCGCCATCCTGTTGCTCAACGCCCTCAAGCATTCCGGGGGTATTACCGCGATTCGCGCGGGTTTCGCCACCATCAGCCCTGACCGCCGCATCCAGGCCATCATCATCGCCTGGCTGTTCGGCTGCTTCATCGAAGGCGCCTCCGGCTTCGGCACTCCGGCCGCGATTGCCGCTCCGCTGCTGGTGGCCATCGGATTCCCGGCGCTGGCCGCCGTCATGCTCGGCATGATGGTGCAGAGCACACCGGTGTCCTTCGGCGCGGTCGGCACGCCGATCATCATCGGCATCAACGGCGGCCTGGACACCGCCACCATCGGCGCCCAGCTGGTCGCCCAGCAATCCAGCTGGGACGCCTTCCTGCAGCTGATCACCAATGAAGTGGCGATCCTGCACGCGCTGACCGGCACCCTGATGCCGGTGATCATGGTGCTGATGCTGACACGTTTTTTCGGCAAGGAAAAAAGCTGGAAAGCCGGCTTCGAGGCGCTGCCGTTCGCGCTGTTCGCCGGCCTGGCCTTCACTGTGCCCTACGCCTTCACCGGCATTTTCCTCGGCCCGGAATTTCCCTCGCTGCTCGGCGGGCTGATCGGCCTGGCCATTGTCACCTTCGCCGCGCGCATGGGCTTCCTGGTGCCGAAGAAGACCTGGGATTTCGCCGACGCCCGCGAGTGGCCCAGCGAATGGCTCGGCAGCGTGGAAATGAAGCTTGACGAGCTGACCGCCAAACCGATGAGCACCCTGCGCGCCTGGCTGCCCTACGTGCTGGTCGGCGCCCTGCTGGTGCTCAGCCGCACCGTGCCGGAAATCGGCGCCTTCATGAAATCCGTGGTGCTGCTGTTCCCCAACATACTCGGCGAAACCGGCGTGAACGCCGACTTCATGCCGCTGTATCTGCCCGGCGGCATCCTGGTGCTGGTGGTGCTGGCCACCTTCTTCCTGCACGACATGAAGGTCCGCGAGCTGGGCGCGGCCCTGGGCGAATCCAGCAAGGTGCTGCTCGGCGCCGGCTTCGTGCTGCTGTTCACCGTGCCGATGGTGCGCATCCTGATCAACTCCGGCGTCAACGGCGCTGAGCTGGCCAGCATGCCGATCACCATGGCGCGCTTCGTGGCCGACAGCGTGGGCGGCATCTACCCGCTGCTGGCGCCGACCATCGGCGCGCTGGGCGCCTTCATCGCCGGCTCCAACACGGTGAGCAACATGATGCTCAGCCAGTTCCAGTTCGGCGTCGCCACCAGCCTGGGCGTTTCCAGTGCGATGATCGTCGCCGCCCAGGCAGTCGGCGCCGCCGCGGGTAACATGGTGGCGATCCACAACGTGGTGGCCGCCTCCGCCACGGTGGGCCTGCTGGGTCGCGAGGGCACCACCCTGCGCCGTACCATCTGGCCGACCCTGTACTACCTGCTGATCTCGGGCCTGCTGACCCTGATCGCGATCTACGTGCTGGGCATCACCGACCCGTTGGTCGGCGTGTAAGGCATAACCGGACCTGTTCCGCCCAAGGCGGACAGGTCCCCCGCAACACTCAACCGGGCCAAGCCGATGAGCGACCTTTTCTACGACGCAGCCCCCAACGCCACCCGCGTGGCGCCGCCGCTGCCCACTCCACGCCAGTATCCGGCCAAGCCGCAGCAGGTGTACCTGTTCGGCACCTGCGTGGTCGACCTGTTCTTTCCCGAGGCCGGCCTGGACGCCATCCGCCTGCTCGAACGCGAAGGCCTGCGTGTGCACTTCCCCCAGGAGCAGACCTGCTGCGGCCAGCCGGCCTACACCAGCGGCTACACCGAGGAAGCGCGCAAGGTGGCGCGCGCACAACTGGCGCTGTTCGCCAACGACTGGCCGGTGGTGGTGCCGTCCGGCTCCTGCGCCGGCATGTTGCGCCATCAC
The DNA here is from genome assembly GCF_000647775.1 of Pseudomonas sp. RL. Classification (NCBI taxonomy): domain Bacteria; kingdom Pseudomonadati; phylum Pseudomonadota; class Gammaproteobacteria; order Pseudomonadales; family Pseudomonadaceae; genus Pseudomonas; species Pseudomonas sp. RL. The sequence continues at coordinate 68,292 of NZ_JBOY01000006.1, forward strand.
TACCCGGAACTGTTCAAGGACGAGCCCGAGACCCTGGCGCAGGTGAAGGCGCTGGCCGAGCGCACCTTCGAGCTGGCCGAATTCCTCCTGCATGTCTGCCGGGTCGAGCTGCAGGACCAGGGCGAACCGGTCCAGGTCGCCCTGCACACCTCCTGTTCGGCGCGCCGCGAGATGAACACCCACCTGCACGGCCGCGCCCTGCTCGCCCAGTTGCAGCGGGTCGAGCGCGTCGAGCACGACCATGAAAGCGAATGCTGCGGCTTCGGCGGCACCTTCAGCGTGCGCATGCCGGACATCTCCGGCGCCATGGTGCGCGACAAGACCCGCGCCCTGCAGGATTCCGGCGCCGCGCAGGTGATCAGCGCCGACTGCGGCTGCCTGATGAACATCAACGGCTCGCTGGAACTGCAGGACAGCCCGCTGCGCGGCCAGCACCTGGCCAGTTTCCTCTGGCAGCGCACCGGAGGCCGTCCATGAGCCAACGCATCCCCGTCGTCGAACTGAGCAGCCGTGACCTGAAGCGCAACGCCCGCCAGGCGCTGGGCGACACCCAGCTGCGCGGCAACATGCGCTCGGCCATGGACTCGCTGATGGCCAAGCGCCTGGCCTCGATGCCCGACGAGTACGAGCGCGAGCACCTGCGCGAGATGGGCAACCATGTGCGCGCCCGCGCGCTGTCCAAGCTGCCCGAGCTGCTGGAGCGCCTGGAAGCCAACCTGACGCGCAACGGCGTGAAGGTGCACTGGGCCGAGACCGTGGACGAGGCCAACGCCATCGTCCTGGCGATCGCCCAGGCCCACCAGGCCCGGCAGGTGATCAAGGGCAAGTCGATGGTCAGCGAGGAAATGGAGATGAACCATTTCCTCGAAGGCCACGGCATCGAGGCCCTCGAGTCCGACATGGGCGAGTACATCATCCAGCTCGACCACGAGAAGCCCACCCACATCATCATGCCGGCGATCCACAAGAACGCCCGCCAGGTGGGCTCGCTGTTTCGCGACACACTCGGCATCGACTACACCGAAGACGTCGACACGCTGATCCAGACCGGCCGCCGCGTGCTGCGCGAGAAGTTCTTCGCGGCCGACATCGGCGTCTCCGGGGTCAACTTCGCGGTGGCGGAAACCGGCACCCTGCTGCTGGTGGAAAACGAAGGCAACGGCCGGATGTCCACCGGCGTACCGCCCGTGCACATCGCCGTCACCGGCATCGAGAAGGTGGTGGAGAACCTGCGCGACGTGGTGCCGCTGCTCTCGCTGCTGACCCGCTCGGCGCTCGGCCAGGGCATCACCACCTACGTCAACATGATTTCCGGGCCGCGCCGCGCCGACGAACTGGACGGCCCGCAGGAAGTACACCTGGTGCTGCTGGACAACGGCCGCAGCCAGGCCTTCGCCGACGGCGAGCTGCGCCAGACGCTGAACTGCATCCGCTGCGGCGCCTGCATGAATCACTGCCCGGTGTACACGCGCATCGGCGGCCAGGCGTACGGCACTGTCTATCCGGGACCGATCGGCAAGATCATCTCGCCGCACCTGATGGGCCTGGAAAACACCCCGGACCACCCCTCCGCGTCGTCGCTGTGCGGCGCCTGCGGCGAGGTCTGCCCGGTGAAGATTCCGATCCCCGCGCTGCTGCGCCGCCTGCGTGAGGAGAACATCAAGAAGCCCGACGACCCGCACCGCGTCATGCGTGGCCAGGGCAGCAAGTACTCGGCGACCGAACGCCTGGTCTGGCAGGGCTGGCGACTGCTCAACACCTCTCCGCTGCTCTATCGGCTGTTCGGTTTCTTCGCCACCCGCTTGCGCAGCCTGACGCCGAACATCGGCCCCTGGGCGCAGAACCACGCCGCCCCGAAACCGGCGGCCCGTTCGCTGCACGAACTGGCGAAACAGCACCTGGAGGGCAAGTGACATGTCTGCCAAAGCCAACATCCTCGCCAAGCTGCGCAACAGCCTGGCCGGCACCCAGCCGCTGGTCGACGATTTCGACGAGGCCCTGGTGACCGAGCCCTGGCGCTACGCGCCGGAGCAGCGCGTGCCGCGACTGCGCCAGCTGATGGAGGCGGTGCACACCGAAACGCACCTGACCACCCTGGCCGACTGGCCGGCGCTGCTGGAACGGCTGCTGACCGAAAAACAGCTGGGCAGTCTGCTGATCGCCCCGAGCACGCCGTGGGGCGCGCAGCTTGCCGAGCACTTCGCCGGCCGCAGCGATGCGCCGCACCTGAAAGCCTATGACCGCCCCGTCGAGGAATGGAAAGCCGAGCTGTTCAACGACACCCCGGCCAGCCTGACCGGCACCCTGGGCGCCATCGCCGCCACCGGCAGCCTGATCCTCTGGCCGACCCGCGAAGAACCGCGGCTGATGAGCCTGGTGCCGCCGGTGCACTTCGCCATCCTCAAGGCCAGCGAGGTGTACGACAACTTCTACGAGGTGCAGCAGAAGCAGCAGTGGGCCGGCGGCATGCCAACCAACGCCCTGCTGGTCTCCGGCCCTTCGAAGACCGCCGACATCGAGCAGGTGCTGGCCTACGGCGCCCACGGCCCGAAGGATCTGATCGTGCTGATTCTGGAGGACGCATGAGCCTGCCCGCCGCCTTTCGCCAGGCCGTCGAGGCGCTGATTCCCCGCGAGCGGCTGTTCGACGACCCGCTGTCCACCCTGGCCTTCGGCACCGACGCCAGCTTCTACCGGCTGATCCCCAAGCTGGTGGTGCGCGTCGAATCCGAAGCCGAAGTGATCGAACTGCTCAGGCTGGCCACGGCCGAGCAGGTGCCGGTGACCTTCCGCGCCGCCGGCACCAGCCTGTCCGGCCAGGCGATTTCCGACTCGGTGCTGATCGTGCTGGGCGAGCGCTGGAACGGACGCGAGATCCGCAACGGCGGCGCGCAGATCCGCCTGCAGCCCGGCGTGATCGGCGCCAGCGCCAACGCCGTGCTGGCCCCGCTGGGCCGCAAGATCGGCCCCGATCCGGCCTCCATCAACGCGGCGAAGATTGGCGGCATCGTTGCCAACAACTCCAGCGGTATGTGCTGCGGCACCGCCCAGAACAGCTACAAGACCCTCGCCGGCCTGCGCCTGGTGCTGGCCGATGGCACCCTGCTGGACACGGAGGACCCGGCCAGCGTCGCCGCCTTCCGGCACAGCCACGCGGCGCTGCTCGAACAACTGGCCCGACTGGGCAGGGAAACGCGCGCCAACAGCGCGCTGGCCGAGCGCATCCGCCACAAGTACCGGCTGAAGAACACCACCGGCTACTCGCTCAACGCCCTGGTCGACTACGACGACCCGCTCGACATCCTCACCCACCTGATGGTCGGCTCGGAGGGCACGCTGGGCTTCATCAGCGCGGTGACCTACCACACCGTGCCCGAACATCCGCACAAGGCCAGCGCGCTGATCGTCTTCCCGGACGTGGAGAGCTGCTGCCGCGCCGTGCCGGTGCTGCGCCAGCAGCCGGTTTCCGCGGTGGAACTGCTCGACCGCCGCAGCCTGCGCTCGGTGCAGGACAAGCCCGGCATGCCGGACTGGGTCAGGGCGCTGTCCGCCGGCGCCTGCGCGCTGCTGATCGAGTCGCGCGCCGCCAGCCAGTCGCTGCTGCACGAGCAGATCGCACAGATCATGGCCGCCCTCGGCGGCTTCCCGGTGGAGCGCCAGGTCGCCTTCAGCGAGGACCCGGCGGTCTACAACCAGCTGTGGAAGATCCGCAAGGACACCTTCCCGGCGGTCGGCGCGGTGCGCCGCACCGGCACCACGGTGATCATCGAGGACGTCACCTTCCCGGTCGAACAGCTGGCCGAGGGCGTCAACCGCCTGCTCGAGCTGTTCGACCGCCACCATTACGACGAGGCGATCATCTTCGGCCATGCCCTGGAGGGCAACCTGCACTTCGTGTTCACCCAGGGCTTCGACAGCGAGGCGGAAAAGGCCCGCTACGCGGCCTTCATGGAGGACGTGACGCAGCTGGTCGCGGTGGAATTCGGCGGCGCGCTGAAGGCCGAGCACGGCACCGGGCGCAACATGGCGCCGTTCGTCGAGCTGGAATGGGGGCACGACGCCTACCAGCTGATGTGGGCGATCAAGCGCCTGCTCGACCCGCGCGGCATCCTCAACCCCGACGTGGTGCTCAGCGAAGATCCGCAGATCCACCTGAAGCACCTCAAGCCGCTGCCGGCCGCCGACGAGATCGTCGACAAGTGCATCGAATGCGGCTTCTGCGAACCGGTGTGCCCGTCCAACGGGCTGACCCTGACCCCGCGCCAGCGCATCGTCATCTGGCGCGACATCCAGGCGAAGAAGCGCGCCGGCGTCGACACCACGGAACTGGAGCGCGCCTACCGCTACCACGGCATCGACACCTGCGCCGCCACCGGGCTGTGCGCTCAGCGCTGCCCGGTCGGCATCAACACCGGCGATCTGGTGCGCAAGCTGCGCGCCGCCACGGCGGACCATCGCGGCACCGCCGACTGGCTGGCCGAACATTTCGCCGCTGCCCTCAAGGGCACGCGGCTGACGCTGGCCGCCGCCAACGGCGCGCGCCGCCTG
>NZ_JBOY01000007.1:0-54771 GCF_000647775.1 Pseudomonas sp. RL
CGGGCCCGGCCTGGCACCCGGCCCAGGCGCTGCTCTGGCCGGCAGGCAGCCGCAGGCCGCCACCCCCTGAGCCGCCCTCGCTGCTTTCCAGCTTCTTCCGCCCGGAACAATGGAGCCGCCTGTGCGAGCGTTTCAGCCAGCAGCCGAGCGCCTTCGCCAATCTGCCACACCTGCTCGCCAGCGCCGCGCAAGCCCTGGAACTGTGCGGCCTGCAGCGCTTCGCCCTGCTCTGTACGGACCGCCAGGGCCAGTTGATCGCCCTGCATCAGCAAGGCCTGCCGCCCCGCACGCCCCGCCTGAAGGCCGACCCGGGGCATTGGCCGCTGTTGCCGCAACTGATTGCGCAATCGGTGCTGGTGCACGTCTCGCCGCAGCGCAACGCCGGGCTGTGTCGCAAGCTGCCGCCGGCCATCCGCGAACAGTTCGATGGGCGCCACATGGTCATGCGCGGCTTCGATCTGGGCGGACGCAACGGCCTGGTGCTGTTCGGCGACCAGCACGGCATGCCCTTCTCGGATCGCCAGCTAGAGCTGCTGGAGAAGACCGCGCGGGTGATCGAGCGTGGCACGCTGGCCTTCGGTCGGCGCGGCGCGCCAGCCACTGCGGCAGCCGTACCGCCGGCGCCCTGACCGTCTCGTCGGCGGGCCCACTGCCGTACGGGCGGCTTTTCGCTACAATCGCCCGCCCTTTTCCTGGAGAGCCGCCGTGAGCGACGTCTTTTCCGAACTGCCGCTGGTGATCGAACCGTCGGACCTGCTGCCGCGCCTGTCGGCGCCCGAGCTGATCCTGGTCGACCTGACCAGCAGCGCCCGCTATGCAGAGGGTCATATTCCCGGCGCTCGCTACATCGACCCCAAGCGCACTCAGCTTGGCCAGCCGCCGGCGCCCGGCCTGCTGCCGCCCCGCGAGCATCTGGAAGAGCTGTTCGGCGATCTCGGCCACCGGCACGGTGCGGTCTACGTGGTGTACGACGACGAAGGCGGCGGCTGGGCCGGCCGCTTCATCTGGCTGCTGGACATCATTGGCCAGCGCCGTTACCACTACCTGAATGGCGGCCTGCATGCCTGGCTGGCCGCCGGCCTGCCGCTCAGCCACGACGTCCCGCCGCGCGCCGGCGGCCCGGTGCAGCTGCGCCTCGACGAGACACCCATCGCCAGCCTCGACTACCTGCAGAGCCGCCTGGGCGCCGACGACCTGGTGATCTGGGACGCCCGTTCGCCCGCCGAATACCGGGGCGAGAAGGTGCTGGCTGCCAAGGGTGGGCACATCCCGGGGGCGGTGAACTACGAATGGACCGCCGGGATGGATGGCGCGCGTGCCCTGCGCATTCGTGCGAACATCGCCGAACAGCTGCAGGCCCTGGGCATTACCCCGGACAAGGAAATCATCACCCACTGCCACACCCATCACCGCTCGGGCTTCACCTATCTGGTGGCCAAGGCGCTCGGCTACCCGCGCGTCAAAGGCTATGCCGGCTCCTGGTCGGAATGGGGCAACCATCCCGACACGCCCGTCGAACTCTAGGCTCAGACCCAAGGAACCTTCATGTCCTTCAAAGACCGCCTGTTCATCCTCAGTCAGTACCTGACGCCCCATCACCTGCTGTCGCGCCTGGCCGGCTGCCTGGCCGAATGCCGGATCGGCTGGGTGAAGAGCACTTTCATCCGCCGTTTCGCCGAGCACTTCCAGGTGGACATGAGCCAGGCCCAGGTCGAGGACCTGAACGCCTACGCCCATTTCAACGATTTCTTCACCCGCGCCCTGAAGGAAGGCGCCCGCCCGCTGGACACGACGCCCGGCGCCATCCTCTGCCCGGCCGACGGCACCGTCAGCCAGCTCGGCGCGATCACCGACGGGCGCATCTTCCAGGCCAAGGGCCACAGCTTCAGCGCGCTGGAGCTGCTGGGCGGCGACGCCGAGCGCGCCGCGCCGTTCATGGGTGGCCAGTTCGCCACCGTCTACCTGTCGCCGCGCGACTATCACCGCGTGCACATGCCGCTGGGCGGCACCCTGCGCGAGATGGTCTACGTGCCCGGTCGACTGTTCTCGGTCAACCAGACCACCGCGGAAAACGTACCCGAGCTGTTCGCCCGCAACGAGCGCGTGGTCTGCCTGTTCGACACCGAGCGCGGGCCGATGGCCGTCGTGCTGGTCGGCGCCATGATCGTCGCCAGCATCGAAACGGTCTGGGCCGGCCTGGTCACGCCGCCCAAGCGTGCGCTGAAGACCTTCCGCTATGACGAGGCGGCCCGCGCACCCATCATTCTGGAGAAAGGCGAGGAAATGGGCCGCTTCAAGCTGGGCTCGACCGCCATCGTGCTGTTCGGACCCAACCAGGTCGACTGGGACGAACAACTGGCCGCCCTCAGCCCCGTGGTCATGGGTCAGCGACTGGGCATGGCGCACGACGGCGCCCAGTAAGCCTGCCGGGCCGGGTTCATCCCGGCCCACCCCGGCCAGCCCGATTCCGCGCGGCCGACATAACGCCTCCCCACCCGGCCTGCCGCACCCCAAGCGACCCACGTCACAGCTTCGGCCGGGCGTTTTGACGCGCCGCGCGCCGCGCCGCAAGATTCCGGGCACACCCTCCAGCGTTATTCGCCCGCCCGGGCCGCGTCCTCTCCATGACCATCGACAAGAAGACCATTCGCCTGCTGCTGCTCGAAGACTCGCAAAACGAGGCCGAGCGCCTGGTCAGCCTGTTTCGCAACGCCGGGCGCGCCACCCGCGTGCAGCGCCTGACCTCGGCCGAAGACCTGCAAAGCACCCTGCAACAGACCTGGGACCTGCTGATCTGCGCACCCAGCAGCCAGCTGCTGCCCCCCGAGGAGGTGGTGCACGCCATTCGCCGCCAGGCCAAGGACCTGCCGATCATCCAGTTGGTGCCCGCCGGCATGCCGACCCGCGACATCAGCGACGCGATTGTCGAGGCCATGAGCCTGGGCGCTCAGGATGCCCTGCCGCAGGGCGAGGACGAACGCCTGATGCGCGTCGCCGAGCGCGAACTGGCCAACCTGGAGGAGCGTCGCGCCCGCCGCGCCGCGGAGGTGGCGCTGCACGAGGCGGAGAAGCGCTGCCAACTGCTGCTCGACAGCTCAGTGGATGCCATCGCCTACGCGCATGACGGCATGCATATCTATGCCAACCGCGCCTACCTGGAGCTGTTCGGCTATGCCGACGCCGACGAGCTGGAAGGCATGCCGATGATCGACCTGATCGGTGCCAGCGATCAGAGTGCCTTCAAGGACTTCCTCAAGGGCTACCAGAGTGGCAATGGCCGCAGCGAACTCAACTGTGGCGGCGTGCGCACGGATGGCGAGACGTTCCGCGCCCGCATGCATTTTTCCCCGGCCAGCTATGACGGCGAGCCCTGCATTCAGGTGGTGATCCGCCGTGATGCAGACAACGCCGAGCTGGAGGAGCGGTTGCGCGAGGCGAGCACCCTCGACCCGCTGACCGGCCTGTACAACCGCCCGCATTTCCTGGAGCTGATGGATGCCGCCGCCGAGCGCGCGGTGAATGCCGGCCAGCCGTCCGCCCTCGCCTACCTGCAACTGAACCACTACGCCCAGTTGCTCAGCGAACTGGGTGTCACCGACATCGGCCTGCTGCTGACCGAGCTGGCGCGCTGGCTGCCCGGCCAGTTGCCCGCCGAGGCGTACCTGGCGCGCTTCAGCGACGAGGTCTTCACCGTCCTGTACACCGGGCACACTCCGGAGCAGCTGCAGACGCCGCTGGAGGCGCTGCTCAAGCGCCTGGAGGGCCACCTGTTCGACATCCACGGCCGCAGCGTACAGGCCAGCCTGGGCATCGGCCTCGCCGGCCTGAGCGAAAAGACCGCCCGCGCCCAGGACGTGATCGACCGTGCCCACCGTTGCGCCGACAGCCTGGAGGGACGCGCCGGCCTCAAGCTGCACGACCCGACCGAGGAGCTGGCCGCCGAAGCCAGCCGCGGCAACCTGGAGGCCATGGTGCGCCAGGCACTGGATAACAACGGTTTCCGGCTGCTGTTCCAGCCGATCATCAGCCTGCGCGGCGACACCCAGGAGCACTACGAAGTGCTGTTGCGACTGGCCTCGCCCCAGGGCGAGGAACTGTCGCCGCCGGACTTCCTGGACGCCGCCCGCCAGGCCGGACTGGCGGTACGGATCGACCGCTGGGTACTGCTCACGGCGGTCAAACAGCTGGTCGAGCACCTGGCCAAGGGACACAGCACGCGCCTGTTCATCCACCTGAGCGATGCCAGCCTGCAGGACCCCGGCCTGCTGCCCTGGCTCACCACGGTGCTCAAGGCTGCACGCCTGCCCGCCGACAGCCTGGTGCTGCAACTGCGCGAAACCGATGCCGTCAGCTACCTCAAGCAGGCCAAGGCGCTGGCCGAAGGGCTGCACGCGTTGCACTGCAAGGTCGCCCTGGTGCAGTTCGGCTGCGCGCTCAACCCGCTCAACACCCTGCGCCACCTGGCTGCCGACTACGTCAAGCTGGACGCTTCCTTCACGCGCGAGCTCGGCCAGCCGGAGCAGCTTGAAGGCATCAAGACCCTGCTGGCCGGCCTGCATGCCCAGAACCGCCTGAGCATCATGCCCGCAGTGGAAACCGCCAGCGCGCTGTCCAGCCTCTGGCAGGCCGGGGTGAACTATATCCAGGGCCATTACCTGCAGAGCCCGGCTGCCACCATGAACTACGACTTCGCGGCCGGCGAGGAGTAACCGCCCGGCGCGCGACAATGCACCGCCGCGACCGGGGGCCATTCCCGGGACTAGAGTGTCCTGACACTCTTCCCTACCCAGGAGCGTGCCATGGCCATGATGAAAGCCGCCGTGTTCGTCGAACCCGGCCGCATCGAACTGCAGGAAAAACCCATCCCAGAGGTCGGCCCCAACGACGCGCTGCTGCGCATCACGACCACCACCATCTGCGGCACCGACGTCCACATCCTCAAGGGTGAATACCCGGTGGCGCGCGGCCTGACCATCGGCCACGAACCGGTCGGCATCATCGAGAAGCTGGGCAGCAACGTGAAGGGCTATCAGGAAGGCCAGCGGGTGATTGCCGGCGCAATCTGCCCGAGCTTCACTTCCTACGCCTGCCAGGACGGCGTGCCGAGCCAGGACGGCGGCTGCAGCTGCCATGGCTACAAGCCGATGGGCGGCTGGCGCTTCGGCAACAGCATCGATGGCGTGCAGGCTGAATATGCGCTGGTGCCCGATGCACAGGCCAACCTCGCACCAATACCGGACGGCCTCAGCGACGAGCAGGTGCTGATGTGCCCGGACATCATGTCCACCGGTTTCGCCGGCGCCGAGGCGGCCCATATCCGTATCGGCGACATCGTCGCGGTATTCGCCCAGGGGCCGATCGGCCTGTGTGCCACCGCCGGTGCGCGCTTGCGTGGCGCCAGCACCATCATCGTGGTGGACGGCGTGGACCAGCGCCTGGAAGTCGCCCGCCGCATGGGCGCCGACGTGACGCTGAACTTCCGCAACGTCGACGTGGTAGACGAGATTCTGAAACTGACCGGCGGGCGTGGCGTGGACGCGTCCATCGAGGCGCTGGGTACCCAGACCACCTTCGAGCAGGCGCTGCGGGTGCTCAAGCCCGGCGGCACGCTGTCCAGCCTGGGGGTCTATTCCCAGGACCTGAGCATTCCACTGGGCGCCTTCCATGCCGGCCTGGGCGACCACAAGATCATCACGTCGCTGTGCCCGGGCGGCAAGGAACGCATGCGGCGGCTGCTCAATGTGGTGGCCTCCGGCCGGGCGGACTTCGGCGCGCTGGTCACCCATCACTACCGGCTGGACGACATCGTCGAGGCCTACGACCTGTTCTCCCACCAGCGCGACGGGGTGTTGAAGGTGGCGATAAAACCCTGAGGTCCTAGAGCGGTCGGCGTTTTTCCGGCCGCCGTCGGGGGGCGACGCCAGACGTCACCTGGCCTCAGTGGGTACGGGCGACCGCGAAGCGGGTCAGTTCTTCCAGGGCCTGGCGATGCTCGGAATCCGGCAGCACCTCCAGGCAGGCAATGGCACGATCGGCATACTCGCGGGCCAGCCTGGCGGTGTAGTCCAGCGCGCCGGCGGCTTCCACGGCCTCGCGGATGCGCTCCAGGTCCTCGATGCCGCCCTTCTGGATAGCCTGGCGCACCAGCGCGGCCTGTTCGGCGTTGCCTTCGCGCATGGTGTAGATCAGCGGCAGGGTCGGCTTGCCTTCGGCCAGATCGTCGCCGACGTTCTTGCCCAGGGTTTCGGCGTCGCCCTTGTAGTCCAGCAGGTCGTCGACCAGCTGGAAGGCGATGCCCAGGTTGTCGCCGAACTGGCGCAGCGCTTCAGCCACGTCCGCCGGGGTCTGGGTCAGCACGGCCGCGCTGTGGGTCGAGGCCTCGAAGAGCATCGCGGTCTTGCCGCGGATGACTTCCATGTAGGTTTCTTCGGTGGTGCTGGCGTCGCGCACCTTGGACAGCTGCAGCACTTCGCCTTCGGCGATCACCCGGGTGGCCTGGGAGATGATGCGCATCACCGGCATGGAGCCCAGCGTGACCATCATTTCGAACGAGCGCGCATACAGGAAGTCGCCGACCAGCACGCTGGGGGCGTTGCCCCACAGCGCGTTGGCGGTGGAACGGCCACGGCGCATGCCGGACATGTCCACCACATCGTCATGCAGCAGGGTCGAGGTATGCAGGAACTCGATGATCGCCGCCAGCAGGCGCAGATCGTCCTGGCGGTAACCGAGGGCGCGCCCGGCGAGCAGGACCAGCAGCGGGCGCAGGCGCTTGCCGCCGGCCGAGATGATGTAGTCGCCGATCTTTTCCACCAAGGGAACGCGCGAGCTGAGTTGCTGGCGGATGATCTCGTCGACGGCGGCGAAATCGTCCGCTACCACGCGGTGGAAAAGTTGCGGTTGCACGGCGTATCTCACACTTGCAGGATTGCGCGGCATGCTAGGGGCCGCCCCAGACACTGTCAAGGCGAGGCCCCGCGCCGCTTGCGCCGTCTGGGTGCCTTGCGTACAATCGCGCACCCTGAACTTTCCTGGGCAATTTCCCTGCCTTACGCAAATGCTCGGCGACCCTTCGAACCCGAGCAGCCATGCCAGCCAATACCTCCTCCTATAAAGCGCTGGGTGAGCAGGATCAACGGAGATATTCCATGTACGCTGTAATCGTTACCGGTGGCAAACAATACAAGGTCGCCGAAGGTGAATTCCTGAAGGTCGAGAAGCTGGAAGTCGCCACTGGCGAATCCATCAGCTTCGACCGCGTGCTGCTGGTCGGCAACGGCGACGACGTCAAGATCGGCGCTCCGATCGTAGAAGGCGCCAAGGTGACTGCTGAAGTCATCGGCCAGGGCCGTCATGACAAGGTGACCATCATCAAGTTCCGTCGCCGCAAGCACCACATGAAGCGCCAGGGCCACCGTCAGTGGTTCACCGAAATCAAGATCACTGGCATTCAGGCCTGATCCCTTTAGGAGGATTTGACTCATGGCACACAAAAAAGCTGGCGGTTCTACCCGCAACGGCCGCGACTCAGAAAGCAAACGCCTTGGCGTGAAGCTGTTCGGCGGCCAGGCTGTCAAGGCCGGCAACATCATCGTGCGTCAGCGCGGCACCCAATACCACGCTGGCTACGGCGTGGGCATCGGCAAGGATCACACCCTGTTCGCGAAAGTGGACGGTGCGATCAAGTTCGAAGTGAAGGGCGCCTTCGGCCGTCGCTACGTGAGCGTCGTGACTGCCTAAGTCCGCGCTTGCTGAAAAAGCCCCGTCCGTGCGACGGGGCTTTTTTGTTTCTGTATCCTAGTGGCCGCTGGGAGTCTGTCGGACGTTCGACAGACCCTCAGACCCTGGGCTGATTCACCCGATTCATACTGCCCGCCCACGGGCGGGAGGCGCTCCATGAAATTCGTCGACGAAGTATCGATCTCTGTAAAGGCCGGCGACGGCGGCAATGGCATGATGAGCTTCCGCCGCGAGAAGTTCATCGAAAAGGGCGGCCCCAACGGCGGTGACGGGGGCGACGGCGGCTCCGTGTACCTGGAAGCCGTGGAAAACTTCAACACCCTGGTGGACTACCGCTACACCCGCCGCTTCCAGGCCCAGAATGGCGAAAAGGGTGGCAGCACCGACTGCACCGGCGCCAAGGGCGAGGATCTGATCCTGCCGGTACCGATCGGCACCACGGTGATCGACGCCAACACCCAGGAAATCATTGGCGACCTCGTCAAGGCGGGGCAACGCCTGCTGGTCGCTCAGGGCGGCTGGCACGGCCTGGGCAACACCCGCTTCAAGTCGAGCACCAACCGCGCGCCGCGCCAGACCACGCCCGGCAAGCCCGGCGAATCCCGCGACCTCAAGCTGGAGCTCAAGGTGCTGGCCGATGTCGGCCTGCTCGGCCTGCCCAACGCCGGCAAGAGCACCTTCATCCGCGCAGTGTCCGCCGCCAAGCCGAAGGTCGCCGATTACCCCTTCACCACCCTGATCCCCAACCTGGGCGTGGTCAGCGTGGCCCGCTACAAGAGCTTCGTGGTCGCCGACATTCCCGGCCTGATCGAAGGTGCGTCGGAGGGCGCCGGCCTGGGCATCCGCTTCCTCAAGCACCTGGCGCGCACCCGCCTGCTGCTGCACCTGGTGGACATCGCCCCGCTGGATGAGAGCGACCCGGCTGACGCCGCCGAGACGATTCTCAACGAACTGGGCAAGTTCAGCCCGGCGCTGCTGGAGCGTGAACGCTGGCTGGTCCTGAACAAGGCCGACCAGATCCTCGACGAGGAGCGCGAGGAGCGTCTGAAGCACATCGTCGAGCGCCTGGACTGGAAGGGCCCGGTCTACGTGATCTCCGCGCTGGAGAGCGAAGGCACCGACGCGCTGAGCAAGGACATCATGCGCTACCTGGACGAGCGCGATCAGCGCATCGCCGAGGATCCGGAGTACGCCCAGGCGCTGGAAGAGCTCAACCAGCGTATCGAGGACGAGGCGCGCGCCCGCCTGCAGGCACTGGACGACCGCCGCGCCCTGCGCCGCGCCGGCCTGAAGAGCGTCGACGACGTGGACGACGACGATTTCGACGATTACGAGGACGACGAGGACGGTCCGGAAATCATCTACGTCAGGGACTGACGACAAACCCACGGCGCCGCTTCTCCAAGCGGCGCCGTGCTGATTGACTCACGGCTTTGCGAAGGCAGAACAAAGACATGCGCGACAAGGTGACCGGCGCCAGGCGCTGGGTAGTGAAGATTGGCAGCGCCCTGCTGACCGCCGACGGCAAGGGGCTGGACCGGGCGGCAATGGACACCTGGGTGAAGCAGATGGTCGCCCTGCGCCAGGCGGGCGCGGAACTGGTGCTGGTATCCTCCGGCGCGGTGGCGGCCGGCATGAACCGGCTTGGCTGGGCCGAACGCCCCAAGGCCATGCACGAGCTGCAGGCCGCCGCCGCGGTGGGCCAGATGAGCCTGATCCGCGCCTGGGAAAGCAGCTTCGCCGAGCACGGCCTGCAGACTGCGCAGATCCTGGTCACCCATGACGACCTGTCGGACCGCAAGCGCTACCTGAACGCCCGCACCACCCTGCGCACCCTGGTGGACCTGGGCGTGATCCCGGTGATCAACGAGAACGACACGGTGGTCACCGATGAGATCCGCTTCGGCGACAACGACACCCTGGCCGCGCTGGTGGCCAACCTGGTGGAAGCCGATCTGCTGGTGATCCTCACCGACCGCGACGGAATGTTCGACGCCGACCCGCGCCACAACCCCGACGCCAAGCTCATCTACGAAGCCCGCGCCGACGACCCGCAACTGGACGCCGTGGCTGGCGGCAGCGCCGGCGCCCTGGGGCGTGGCGGCATGCAGACCAAGCTGCGTGCCGCGCGCGTGGCGGCACGTTCCGGCGCCTACACGGTGATCGTTGGCGGCCGCATCGAGAGCGTTCTCGATCGCCTCAAGACCGGCGAGCGCCTGGGCACGCTGCTCAGCCCCGAACAGAGCCGCCACGCCGCCCGCAAGCAGTGGCTGGCCGGCCACCTGCAGATGCGCGGCACGCTGACGCTGGACGCCGGCGCCGTGCGCGCCCTGCGCGACGGACACAAGAGCCTGCTGCCGGTCGGCGTCAAGGCCGCCTCCGGCAACTTCCGGCGCGGCGAGATGGTGGTCTGCGTCGGCCCGCAGGGCGAGGAGGTCGCCCGCGGACTGGTGAACTACAGCGCGGCGGAGACCCAGAAGATCATCGGCCATCCGACCACCGACATCGAGGAGCTGCTTGGCTACATCGACGGCCCCGAGCTGATCCACCGCGACAACCTGATCCTGGTCTGAGGACACATCCATGCGCGCACTGGCCCTGGCCACCCTGCTCTTTTCGCCCCTCGCCCTGGCCGAAACCATCGGCGAGGTTTCCACGGTGTTCAAGTGGCTGGGGCCCAACGACAAGGTGGTGGTCGAGGCCTTCGATGACCCCAAGGTCGAGGGCGTGACCTGCTACCTGTCGCGCGCCAAGACCGGCGGGGTCAGCGGCGGCCTGGGCCTGGCCGAGGATCGCTCCGAGGCCTCGCTCGAATGCCTGCAGACCGGCGCGATCCGCTTCAAGGGCGAGCTGAAGGATGGCGAGGAGGTGTTCAAGGAGCGTACTTCGCTGGTCTTCAAGAGCATGCAGGTGGTGCGCTTTCACGACCAGAAGCGCAACACGCTGGTGTATCTGGTCTACAGCGACCGGATCATCGAAGGCAGTCCGCAGAACTCGCTGACGGCGGTGCCGATCCGGCCCTGGTAGCCCCACGGCCTATGCGGGGGCGGACTTGTCCGCGCGCTGTTCGCGCAGGCCGCCGCCAGAAGCTCGCGAATGAATTCGCTCCCACAGGATCCGCACGCCACCATCACCTCATTGCGGTTTCCAACATAAATCCCAGGCAACAAAAAACCGGCCCTTGGGCCGGTTCTTTGTGGAACGCTTTGCTTAGGCAACCAGGGCCTTGATGCGGGCGTTCAGGCGGCTCTTGTGACGAGCGGCCTTGTTCTTGTGGATGATGCCCTTGTCGGCCATACGGTCGATCACCGGCACTGCAGCCACGTAAGCGGTCTTGGCCTTGTCCAGGTCCTTGGCGTCGATAGCCTTGACCACGTTCTTGATGTAGGTACGAACCATGGAACGCAGGCTGGCATTGTGGCTGCGACGCTTCTCAGCCTGGCGGGCGCGTTTCTTGGCGGAAGGGCTGTTGGCCACCGTCGAACTCCTCGAAAACTGGGGATGCAGGTAAATAAGGCCGCGAATGATGCCGACGCGCCTTTGGCTTGTCAAGCGCGCGAACACCGGCGCGCGATGCCCGGCGAGGCCACGCCCGCTCCCCGCCCCGCGCTGTTTGCCGCTACACTCGCCGCCTGGTTTCCAGGCCCACCGGGCCGACTCTCTCGCATCGGTCGTCCATGAACCTACTCAAATCCCTGGCCGCGGTCAGCTCCATCACCCTGCTTTCCCGCGTGCTCGGCTTCGTGCGCGATACCATCATCGCCCGGGTGTTCGGCGCCGGCGTCGCTTCCGACGCCTTCTTCGTTGCCTTCAAGCTGCCCAACCTGCTGCGCCGCATCTTCGCCGAGGGCGCCTTCTCCCAGGCCTTCGTGCCGATCCTGGCCGAGTACAAGACCCAGCAGGGCGAGGAAGCCACTCGCACCTTCATCGCCTACGTGGCCGGACTGCTGACGCTGGTGCTGGCGGCGGTGAGCCTGCTCGGCGTGCTGGCCGCACCCTGGATTGTCTGGCTGACCGCCCCCGGCTTCGCCGACGAGGCCGACCGTTTCACGCTGACCAGCGACCTGTTGCGTGTCACCTTCCCTTATATCCTGCTGATCTCGCTGTCCTCACTGGCCGGCGCGATCCTCAACACCTGGAACCGCTTCGCCGTGCCGGCGTTCGTGCCGACGCTGCTCAATGTGTGCATGATCGGCTTTGCCCTGTTCCTCACCCCCTATTTCGACCCGCCGATCATGGTGCTCGGCTGGGCGGTGCTGGCCGGTGGCCTGGCGCAACTGCTCTATCAGCTGCCGCACCTGAAGAGGATCGGCATGCTGGTGCTGCCGCGCCTGAACCTGCGCGACAGCGGCGTGTGGCGGGTCATGAAGCTGATGGGCCCGGCGATCCTCGGCGTCTCGGCGGCGCAGCTGTCGCTGATCATCAACACCATCTTCGCCTCCTTCCTGGTGGCCGGCTCGGTGTCCTGGATGTACTACGCCGACCGCCTGATGGAGCTCCCCACCGGTGTGCTCGGCGTGGCGCTGGGGACCATCCTGCTGCCATCACTCTCCAAGTCGGTGGCCGGCGGCAACCGCGAAGACTACTCGCGCCTGCTCGACTGGGGCCTGCGCCTGTGCTTCCTGCTGGTGCTGCCCTGCGCGGTGGCCCTGGCGCTGCTGGCCGAGCCATTGACCGTGTCGCTGTTCCAGTACGGCCAGTTCACCGCCCACGACGCCGAGATGACCCAGCGCGCGCTGATCGCCTATTCGGTGGGCCTGCTCGGGCTGATCCTCATCAAGGTGCTGGCGCCAGGCTTCTACGCGCGCCAGAACGTGCGCACCCCGGTGCGCATCGCCCTGTTCACCCTGGCCATGACCCAGGTGATGAACGTGCTGTTCGTCTTCGTCATCCCGCTGGCCCACGCCGGCCTGGCTCTGGCCATCGGCCTGGCCGCCTGCCTTAACGCCGCCCTGCTGTTCTGGAAACTGCGCGCCCAGGACCTGTATCAGCCGCAACCCGGGTGGGCCTCCTTCCTCGCCCGACTGCTGATCGGGCTGTTGGCGATGGTCGCCGCGCTGCTGGCGGTCATGCACTACCTGCCGGCCTGGTCGGACGGCGACATGCCGATGCGCTTCGCGCGCCTGGGCGTGCTGATTGGCGCCGGGGTGCTCGCCTATTTCGGCGTGCTGGCGCTGCTCGGCTTCCGGCCCCGCCAGTTCGCCCGGCGCGCGCTGTAGCGGCGCGCCGCTGCGCCCTACCCGCATACCGGCGCTGTGCGTATAATCGGCCACTTTTCAATCAAGACATCCGCTATGCAGCTGGTTCGAGGCCTCCACAACCTGCGGCCCCAGCATCGGGGCTGCGTCGCAACCATCGGCAACTTCGATGGCGTGCACCGCGGCCATCAGGCCATTCTCAAGCGTCTGCGCGAACGCGCGGCCGAGCTGTGCCTGCCCAGTTGCGTGGTGATCTTCGAGCCGCAGCCGCGCGAGTTCTTCACCCCGGACAAGGCGCCCGCGCGCCTGGCGCGCCTGCGCGACAAGCTGGAGCTGCTGGCCGCCGAGGGCGTGGACCGCGTGCTGTGCCTGGCCTTCAACCGCCGCCTGCGCGAGCTGTCTGCCCAGGACTTCGTCCAGCAGGTGCTGGTCGACGGCCTGCACGTGGCACATCTGGAGATCGGCGACGACTTTCGCTTCGGCTGCGACCGCGCCGGGGATTTCGCCTTCCTGCAGCAGGCCGGCGAACGCCACGGTTTCTCGGTGGAAGCGGCCAGCACCATCGAGCTGGACGGTGAGCGAATCAGCAGCACGCGGGTGCGCCAGGCCCTGGCCGCCGCTGACTTTGCCCTCGCCGAACGCCTGCTGGGCCGCCCCTATGCGATTGCCGGCCGGGTGATGCACGGCCAGAAGCTCGGCCGCCAGCTGGGCACGCCCACCGCCAACGTACAGCTCAAGCGCACCCGCGTGCCGCTGCAGGGGGTGTACCTGGTCAGCGTGCTGCTCGACGGCCAGCGTCGCCCGGGCGTGGCCAACATCGGCATGCGTCCCACCGTCCAAGGCGACGGCCGCGCCCATCTGGAAGTGCATCTGCTGGATTACGCCGGCGACCTGTATGGCAAGCGCCTCAGCGTGGCGTTCCACCACAAGCTGCGCGACGAACAACGCTTCGCCTCGCTGGAAGAATTGAAAACCGCTATCGACGCCGATATCGCTGCCGCCCGAGCCTACTGGCTGGGCCAACCGCTTCAATAACGAGCCTGAACGACGATGACCGACTACAAAGCGACCCTCAATCTGCCGGAAACGGCATTTCCGATGAAGGCCGGCCTGCCGCAGCGCGAGCCGGAGATGCTGCAGCGCTGGGACAGCATTGACCTGTACGGCAAGCTGCGCGCGATCGGTGAGGGACGCCCGAAGTTCATCCTCCACGACGGTCCGCCCTACGCCAACGGCAGCATTCACATCGGCCACGCGGTGAACAAGGTCATCAAGGACATGATCGTGCGTTCGCGCACCCTGTCCGGCTTCGACGCCCCCTACGTGCCGGGCTGGGACTGCCATGGCCTGCCCATCGAGCACAAGGTGGAAACCACCTTCGGCAAGAACCAGCCGGCCGACCAGACCCGCGAGCGCTGCCGCGACTACGCCAGCCAGCAGATCGAAGGCCAGAAGGCCGACTTCATCCGCCTGGGCGTGCTCGGCGACTGGAACAACCCGTACAAGACCATGGAGTTCGCCAACGAGGCCGGCGAGATCCGCGCGCTGGCGAAGATGGTCGAAGGCGGTTTCGTGTTCAAGGGTCTCAAGCCGGTGAACTGGTGCTTCGACTGCGGCTCGGCACTGGCCGAGGCGGAAGTCGAATATCAGGACAAGAAGTCCGACGCCATCGACGTGGCCTTCGCGGTGGAAGACGCCGAAAAGCTCGCCGCCGCCTTCGGCCTGGCCAGCTTGGCCAAGCCGGCCAGCATCGTGATCTGGACCACCACCCCGTGGACCATCCCGGCCAACCAGGCGCTGAACGTTCACCCCGACTTCGTCTACGCGCTGGTCGATACCGGCGACAGGCTGCTGGTGCTGGCCGAGGAACTGGTCGAGTCCTGCCTGCAGCGCTACGAGCTGGACGGGCAGATCATCGCCCGCACCGAAGGCGCCAAGCTGGAACTGATCCGCTTCCGTCACCCGTTCTACGAGCGTTTCGCGCCGGTGTACCTGGCCGACTATGTGGAAACCGGCTCCGGGACCGGCATCGTGCACTCCGCACCGGCCTACGGCGAGGACGACTTCCGCTCCTGCAAGCACTACGGCATGTCCAACGACGACATCCTCAGCCCGGTGCAGAGCAACGGCGTGTACGTGGCCGACCTGCCGTTCTTCGGCGGCCAGTTCATCTGGAAGGCCAACCCGGCCATCGTCGACAAGCTGCGTGAAGTCGGCGCACTGCTCAAGCACACCGCGATCCAGCACAGCTACATGCACTGCTGGCGCCACAAGACCCCGTTGATCTACCGCGCCACCGCGCAGTGGTTCGTCGGTATGGACAAGGCGGTGGCCGACGGCAGCAGCCTGCGCGCCCGCGCACTGGACGCCATCGAGCAGACCCAGTTCGTGCCAGCCTGGGGCCAGGCGCGCCTGCACGGCATGATCGCCGGCCGCCCGGACTGGTGCATCTCGCGCCAGCGCAACTGGGGTGTGCCGATCCCGTTCTTCCTGCACAAGGAAAGCGGCGAGCTGCACCCGCGCACCGTCGAGCTGATGGAGCAGGTGGCCCAGCGCGTCGAGCAGCAGGGCATCGAAGCCTGGTTCAAGCTGGAGCCGGCCGAGCTGCTGGGCGCCGAGGCCGACCAGTACGAGAAGATCAACGACACCCTGGACGTGTGGTTCGACTCCGGCACCACCCACTGGCACGTGATGCGCGGCTCGCACCCCATGGGCCACGAGCAGGGCCCGCGCGCCGACCTGTATCTGGAAGGCTCCGACCAGCACCGCGGCTGGTTCCACTCATCCTTGCTCACCGGCTGCGCCATCGACGGCCACGCGCCCTATCGTGGCCTGCTGACCCACGGCTTCGTGGTCGACGAGAACGGCCGCAAGATGTCCAAGTCGCTGGGCAACGTGATCGCCCCGCAGGAAGTCAACGACAGCCTGGGCGCCGACATCCTGCGCCTGTGGGTGTCGTCCACCGACTACTCCGGCGAGATGGCCGTCTCCAAGACCATCCTCACCCGCAGCGCCGATGCCTACCGGCGTATCCGCAACACCACGCGCTTCCTGCTTTCCAACCTGAACGGCTTCGACCCGGCCCGCGACCTGCTGCAGCCCGAGCAGATGCTGGACCTGGACCGCTGGGCAGTGGACGCCGCGGCACGCCTGCAAGCCGAGATCATCGAGGCCTACGACGAGTACCGCTTCTGGAACGTCTACCACAAGGTGCACAACTTCTGCGTGCAGGAGCTGGGCGGCTTCTACCTGGACATCATCAAGGACCGCCAGTACACCACCCAGGCCAACAGCATCGCGCGGCGCTCCTGCCAGACCGCGCTGTTCCACATCGCCGAGGCGCTGGTGCGCTGGATCGCGCCGATCCTGGCCTTCACCGCCGACGAGATCTGGCAGTTCCTGCCGGGCGAGCGCAACGAGTCGGTGATGCTCAACACCTGGTACGACCAACTGGCCACCTTGCCGGAAGGCTCCACGCTGGATCGCGCCTACTGGGAGCAGATCCAGGCCGTGAAGGGCGCGGTGAACAAGGAGCTGGAAAACCTGCGCGCCGCCAAGGCCATCGGCGGCAGCCTGCAGGCCGAGGTCACCCTGTTCGCTGAACCGGCGATGGTCGAGCAGTTGGCCAAGCTGGGCAACGAGCTGCGCTTCGCGCTGATCACCTCCACCGCCTCCCTGGCGCCGCTGGCCGATGCGCCGGCTGACGCCGTGGGCACCGAGGTGGCGGGCCTGAAGCTGAAGATCGTCAAGTCCGAGCACGCCAAGTGCACCCGCTGCTGGCACCACCGTGAGGACGTGGGTCAACACGCCGAGCATCCGGAGCTGTGCGGCCGCTGCGTGGACAACATCGAAGGTCAGGGCGAGGAGCGCCACTATGCGTAACGAATCGCCGGTCAGCGAGGGCATGCGATGAGCGCGCGCTTCGGCAAGCTGCCCTGGTTGTGGCTCACCGCCCTGGTATTCGTGCTCGACCAGGCCAGCAAGTTCTACTTCGAGGGCGCCCTGAACCTGTACCAGCAGATCGTGATCATTCCCGACCTGTTCAGCTGGACGCTGGCCTACAACACCGGCGCGGCCTTCAGCTTCCTGGCCGGCCAGTCCGGCTGGCAGCGCTGGCTGTTCGCGCTGATCGCCATTGTGGTCAGCGTGGTGCTGGTGGTCTGGCTCAAGCGTCTGAAGCCCAACGAAACCTGGCTGGCCATCGCCCTGGCACTGGTGCTCGGCGGCGCGCTGGGCAACCTGGTGGACCGCGTGCTGTTCGGCCACGTCATCGACTTCATCCTCGTGCACTGGCAGAACCGCTGGTATTTCCCGGCTTTCAACCTGGCGGACAGCGCCATTACCGTTGGCGCCATCATGCTGGTCATCGACATGTTCACATCCAAGCAGTCCGGAGAATCCCAATGACTGACATCCGCATCGGCCCGGACAAGGAAGTTACCCTGCACTTCGCCCTGAAGCTGGAGAGCGGCGACGTGGTCGACAGCACCTTCGACAAGCAGCCCGCCACCTTCACATTCGGTGACGGCAACCTGCTGCCCGGCTTCGAGCTGGCCCTGCAGGGTCTGAAGGCCGGCGACAAGCGCAGCCTGCGCATCGAGCCGGAACACGGCTTCGGCCAGCCCAATCCGCAGAACGTGCAGGTCATGCCCCGCGGCCAGTTCGAGGGCATGGAGCTCTCCGAGGGGCTGATGGTCATCTTCCAGGACGCCGCCAAGGGCGAGCTGCCCGGCGTGGTCAGCCACTTCGACAACCAGCAGGTCACCGTTGATTTCAACCACCCGCTGGCCGGCAAGGTGCTGACCTTCGAGGTGGAGATCCTGGACGTCAAGGCCGCCTGACGGTAGCCGAGGCCATAGGGTAGACAACGCGACGCCTTGTCTACCGTTGACACCCCAGCGCCTACCCGGTGGAAAATCGCTTCGCGAGTTTCCACCCTACGCCTAGCACCACCACGACGAGACACCGCCATGCACATCAAACTCGCCAACCCCCGTGGCTTCTGCGCCGGTGTCGACCGCGCCATCGAGATCGTCAACCGCGCCCTGGAAGTTTTCGGCCCGCCGATCTACGTGCGTCACGAAGTGGTGCACAACAAGTTCGTGGTCGAGGACTTGCGCGCCCGTGGCGCCATCTTCGTCGAGGAACTCGACCAGGTGCCGGACAACTACATCGTCATCTTCAGCGCCCACGGCGTCTCCAAGGCCGTGCGTGACGAAGCCGATCGCCGCGGCCTGAAGGTTTTCGACGCCACCTGCCCGCTGGTCACCAAGGTGCATATGGAAGTGGTGCGCTACAGCCGCGAAGGCCGCGAATGCGTGCTGATCGGCCACGCCGGCCACCCGGAAGTGGAAGGCACCATGGGCCAGTACGACAACAGCAACGGCGGCAGCATCTACCTGGTGGAAAACGAGGAAGACGTGGCCCGCCTGCAGGTGCGCCAGCCAGAATCGCTGGCCTTCGTCACCCAGACCACCCTCTCCATGGACGACACCAGCAAGGTCATCGACGCCCTGCGCCAGCGCTTTCCCAACGTCGGCGGACCGCGCAAGGACGATATCTGCTACGCCACCCAGAACCGCCAGGACGCGGTCAAGCAACTGGCCGTCGAGTGCGACCTGGTGCTGGTGGTCGGCAGCCCGAACAGCTCCAACTCCAACCGCCTGCGCGAGCTGGCCGAACGCATCGGCACGCCGGCCTACCTGATCGATGGCGCCGAGGACCTCAAGCGCGAGTGGTTCGAGGGGGTCGAGAAGATCGGCATCACCGCCGGCGCCTCCGCCCCGGAAGTGCTGGTGCGTGGCGTGATCAGCCAGCTGCGCGAATGGGGCGCCACCGGCGCCGAGGAACTGGAAGGCCGGCCGGAGAACATCACCTTCTCCATGCCGAAGGAACTGCGGGTGAAGGCGCTGTAATTGCGCGGGTAACAAACGACAAGGCCGGCGATTGCCGGCCTTGTCGTTTCTGCCATTACCAGACCGTAGGGCGGTTGGCGCCTTTCCGGCCGCCTACCAGCAGGCGTCGAGATTACCGTTGCCGCTGCGCCCACGCTCGCCCCGGCTGTTCAGGGTCAGGTTGCCGCACGCGGCATCATTGACCTGCGCCCCGCGCGGGGTTGCCGTGAGGATCACGCAACTGGCGATGCCCTGCCCGGCGCCGTTGCCGCAGGCCGCCGCCGTGATGCTGTAGCGCCCCTCGTCGGAAATCACCGGGTTGGCGGCATAACCTAGGCCGGTCGGCGGGACGGCAACCGGATCGCCGTTCAACGCAGCGATATAGCGCTGGTTCTGCGAGTAGAAGCGCTCCTGGGCCTGCAGGATCTCCATCAGCTTGGCCTTGCCGTCAGCCCGCCCGGCCCGCAGGGTATGTTCCTGATAGCTCGGGTAGGCGATGGCCGCGAGGATGCCGATGATCGCCACGACGATCATCACTTCGAGCAGGGTGAAGCCTTTCTGGTCCATCAGTTTTCTCTCCAGTAGGTGGGTGTGACCGGGGTGCTTTCGCAATAGCTCTTGCCGGGGCCATAGCCGCAGACCGGCGTGCCGAGTTCAGAACCGGCGCCAGTTGTAGGTGTATTGGAACCACCAGTGCCAGTCCCCGTCCCAGGCGTCGTGCCATCATCACCGCCACCGTCGCTGCCTGAATCACCGGACGGGCTGTCATCCAGAATCACCGAAGGACTCGGCGGAATCCCGCTGCGATTCAGGTCGAAGCCGCGCACCACCACACCATCCTTGAGGAACACGCCGCTGGCATCGCTGAGGTTGACGGCGTAGTAGCGGCCCCGTCCGACATCCGGCCCGCAGGTGCTGACCGCCTGGCCGCGCGGGCTGAAGGTACTGAACAACACCACGCCCTTGTAGGAGGTCGAGGCCGATAGCACCTTCTCGCCATGGGGCAGGCGCATGAACCAGCCCTGGCTCTGGCCGAGCAGGGTCTGGTTGGGCGTGTAGTTGTCGCCCGGCTGCAGCTGGGCGTAGAGGCCATTGATCTCGGTGCGCAGGCCCGGCAGACGCTCGCTGGCGGTGACGATCGCCTGGTCCAGCAGGAACTGGTAGGCCTCGAGGATGGTCAGGTCGTCGCCGTACTGCGCGCGGGCCGCCGCCAGTTGTTCCTCAGTCAGCGAGGGGGAGTCGACGTAGGGCAGTGCCTGCAGCGCTTCGATGGCGGTCAGCAAGGCAGCGGCCTGGGCCAGATGCGTCTGGCGCTCATCCTCGAGATCGTCGAGCAGTTCGACATCATTACTCTGGCTGTCGGCCAAATTCTCTAGGTCCTGCAGCTTGCCCTGTTCGTCGCGCGCCAGGAGGTCGCTTTCGAGCTGGCCGGCACCGCTGTCCCAGGAACCGACGTCCGCGATGGCGGCCTGCAACGCATCCAGTGCTAACTGACGGTCTGTCGTGGCAGCACGGGCGGCGTCGATCAGATCAGGCAGCGTGGTATTCAGCCGATCGCGCCCGGCGGCCGCAGTTGCGTAGTTCTGACGCAGATCGCCGAGCTCTTGCTCCAGCCTATCCACATCTGCGTTGTCGGGGTCGTTGCGGGCTGCTACCAGCTCCGCCTCCTTGGCCGTCACGGTGGCCTGGTAGGCTTCCAGAGAGGCCTGCCGCTGCAACAGATTGCCGTAGACCGTGGTCAGCTGACTGCGATAGGCAATCAAATCGGTGTTGTTCGGATCCGCCGCCACCCAGCCATCGAGCAATGCCTGCACATTGGCGATCTGCTCCTGGAAGTCCCGCTGTTGCTCGGATTCCGGCGCATGCTGCACGACGAAGGGATTCCGCTCGAGGATCTGCTCGATCTGCTGCTGGCGATACAGCGCCTCGGCCTGTTCCTGTTGCCACTGCTGATACTTGCCGGTCAGGCCGCTGGAGGCCCGATAGTCCGTCAGGGCCAACTGGGCCGACACCACCGTCGCATTCAGCGCGCTGATTTCCGCTTCCTTGGCGGCCAGCTGCGTGCGGATAGCCGCCGCCGCGTCGCCACTGACACTCACACTGGAAACATCCGTCAGATCAGCCTCGGTCAGCGTCGTATAACTCGTCGGTGCCGAGTAGACGTTGTAGTCACGCAACACATAGAAGCGGTCTTCGGTGTCCTCGTTGAGTGGATGGGCGCGATAGCCCGAGCCGATGGCGATGGTGAAGTGCGGCTGGCTACCACGCACGCGGTGCAGCGCGATGTCCGGCGGGCTGTAGAAACGGCGATTGTCCGCCGCCGTAGTGCCGCCCAGGCTGGCGACACGCCCACCCGTCGCGGTGCTGTTGGCACCGCTGTGGTTGAAATCGATGCGGAAGATCTGCCCGCGGGTATCCGCGACATAGAGGATATCGACCAGCCCATTGCCATCGACATCCACCAGCGCCGGCTCGGCCGGAATGCTGTTGGTCATGCTGGCGATCTGCAGGTCGGCCGCCTGATCGCTGCCGGCCCGCCACAACAGCTTCCCGCTATCGGCGTCGACAATGAACAGCGCATTGCCACGTGTATCGTTGCTGGGGGTGTTCGGCTCGTCATTGTCCTGGTTGGTGTCGTAACCACCGGACAGGATCAGCACCTTGGTGGGCGTGCCGTTGACCTTGAGCTGGCCCAGCATCGGCGCCGCCCAGGTTTGCCCGAGCGCATCGAAACCCGGCGTCACGCCACCCTTGATCGCCCACTTGAGCTTGGGCGCATCAAGATTGGCGACATCCAGGGCGTAGTAATTGCGCCCGCCCCGGCGCATGCCGGCATACAGGAACGCCTTGGACAGGCTGCGGGTCTGGTTGTCGGCATCCAGGGGGCCGTACTCGACCCACAGCTTGATCTGCCCGTCCATGCCATAGGTCTTGGCTCCACCCTTCGCATCCTTGTAGTAGGCACCCAGGTTGGGCAGCAACTCCTTGGGAATGAAGGCGAACTTCTCTACCCCGGTGCTGGCATCGACGGCATGAATGAAGCCTTCGTTGCTGCTGAAGAACAGGTACAGCTGCTCCAGGGACGAGCCCAGCACGGGATCGTACGTGGGGTCATTGGTCGGTTTTTCGGCATTGGTGACCCGTGCCAGGTTCTCATCGGTGCGGTAGGCCACCAGCTTCGGCTCGTTATGCAGGATATCGGCCACCTGCTGGCGGCGGGTATTGGTCTGCGGATCGAGTCCCTGGCCCCACTTGATGAAGTTGCTGCGCTCGGTGTTGTTGGCCGCGCCAAGCATGGCGTTGGTCAGCTGCTGGGTATCCGCAAGGCTTGCCAAGGTGGCTGCGCCGGTTACACCCGCATTGGCTGTCGGGGTACGGTCGTTCCCGGTCCAGGTGTAAACCGTTCGCGAAGCCGGCAGGTTCTCGGCCACGCCACCCTTGGCCACATCCTTCCCGTCCGTGCTCGATGACCAGAAGCTGCGCGCGGTATCGCGGAAGAAGCCGGTCTGGGGGTCCACGGCCGGATTGCCGTCGCGATCGACGATCAGGCTGTCGCCGTTGCCATCCCGGGTCAGCTTGTAGCGCTTTACGTTGCCCACCCAGCGGTCGCCTTCGGCGGGCCGGAACAGCGCGTAATAGAGGTCGTTGCGGTAGCCGAGATTGTTGTAGGCGCTCACCGCCACGCTGGGCGCGGCGAAGCTGGTGTTCTCGGCGAGGATCTCGACGATGATCGACTTCATCGCCTCGGTCAGCCCGGAGACGTTGCTGGTGGTGAAGTACTTGCCGCCGCCAGCCTCGGCGGTGTTCTTCAGCAGCGGCAGGTCGATGGCGAAACCGATGGTGTAGGTGTTGACCGTCTGCGTGCCGCTCACGCCAGGAGCCATGTCCTGATTGGCCATGTACTCGGCCAGGTGAGGCAGGCAGGCTCCCTGACCATTGCCGCAGGTCGAGGCGGGATATCGGACATTCTTGCCGGCCACCAGCTTGCGCACCGCCTCGTTGGAACTGGTGTCCTGGGTTGGCTCGCCATCACTGAGATAAATGATGTTGGTCTTCTGGCAACTATGGGTAAGCGGGGATATATAGGCGCCGTCCCGGATGGAGCTCGCAACACTGACATTAACGAGTTCCCGCTTCGTACAGTTTCCCCTGCGGTCCCAATCAACACACTGCAAGACTTCCTTGCCCCAGTAGGGACTACCACCACTCAGATAAAGAAAGGCTTCGTAGAATGTTTCCAGCAGCGGAGTATTCCCCGATGCAGGGATATCATCCACAACGTCCTTCATGTCGACGGCATTATTTTTCGTCAGCCGCTTAACTTCCTGCAGGACCTTACCGCCATCATTGCCGTTGAAGCGCATGATGCCCACATTGACATCCTCGGCGACTTTCAACTCATCGATAAGCTGCTTGGTCACCTGGCGCACGACCTGAATGCGACTTTGCTTGGGCTTGGTGCCGGAGACTTCCGTGCCCATGGAACCGGAGGAGTCGATGATGAACAGAATGTTCGGCCGAACCCGTTGATCGGCCGGCAGATCGCGGGTGACGTAGATTTCTATGTCGTCTGCCAGCACCGCCTGAGAGGCCAGCAACGTATAGAGAAAGGCCCCTGCGGCCAGCGCTAATTTCCTTGCCATGATTGACCCTTCTTACTCGAATATCTCGACTTTTAGAATCCGCTTCGGATCAGCACTGGAGATCGTCACATGACCGTCCCATTCGACTCTTTGCCCGAGCAGCGAAATGTCCAGCTCCTGGTTGCCGCGTATCAGCCGGGTTTCTCGATCAATGAATTTCTGCTGAATCTCACAGGTCGAACAGGTGTAAACCAGCACAGTTGCCAAACGCTCTGGCTCGTGCCGCCAGTGGAAAATCAACCGCTGGGATTCGATGGTTTCCATAAGCACTTCATGCATCGCTTGTTCCCGCGCCGCTGCATTTCCTAGCGCCAACGCAAGAATGCAGGCGATACATACGCCGATCCGGGTCATGACCCACTCCTCGCTCACTGGTTACTCATGAATACGATGCCCTGCACCTGCGACGACTCGGCCCCGCCATCCATCCGGGCGGTGGTGGCCACTTCGTAATAGGTGCAGGAGAACTTGTCCCCGCTGCTGCCGTCCTCACAGATCCGCTGGTTCAGGAAACGCACGCTGTGCTGGGGGAAGGCAGCTCCCGCAGGATCGATTTCGGCATCAAGCGCCACGGGCAGCCGGCTGGTGTCCGGCAGGGCCAGGTTGGCCAACTGAGAGGACGTCAGGCCATGGACTCCGGCATTCAGCGCCTCCAGTAGCGGGGCACGCCCCGCGGCGCTGGTATTGAACAAGCGCTGCTGCGCGCGCATCTCGCTCTGCGCCAGCTGGTGGGCCATGCTGCGGAACTGGGTGTTGCTGGCCATGCGCTCCTCAAGCGTGGCAAAGCGCACGGCGGTCAGGCCGGCAACGGTCAGTACCAGGAGAAAGATCAGGGCCACGATCAGGCTGGCCCCGCGTTGACGAAGGGGTACTCGAAGCATGGGGACCTCAGTAAATGTTCTTCAGCTGAATCGTGGTGGTGAAGATCTGCCGGGCCAGCCGGTCATTGAAGCTCACCGGCTCGGCGTCGAGCAGGATGTAGGGCCGCGCGGGTGGTGCAGGCGACACGGGGGAGAGGGAATTGGCCAGCACGGCCACCCGCACGGCACGTACCTGCTCCCAGTTGGTGACGCGATCGGCCGAGACATACTGGTTGGCGCTATCGAGGTTCCCCTGGGTGCTGATGCCAAACAGCACCTGCAGGCGATCGATGCCGCTGACCAGCTCGACGTTCGACGTGAGCACCTGGTAGGGCGTGTGTTGGTAGGAAGAACAGCGCAGGCTGCCGTTCTGCACATGGAAGACGTTGACCAGGACGCGATCGTCATCCACGGTCGTTCCGCCGCAGTCCTGGCGCGTCCCGGTCACCGGGTCCCTGGGTGGCTGGAAGGCGATGGCCAACTGGTCCGAGGCGTTGCCGTTGCCAGTTTCCGTACACAGCCCCGTGCAACCCGAGCCCTGCACTGCGAGTGGCGGCCACAAGCTCAGCGCGGTTGGTTCCACATAGCCGCCCATCCGAACACTGCGCGCAATGAACTCCAGCGCAAAGCGGCCATTCTCCTGCAGCACCGACATGGCCTCGTTGGTGGCGTAGGTCTGCTTGCTGGCCAGGAACACCTGGATGATGCCGGTCAGCAGCAGCAGGCTGAGCACCAGGGCGACCAGCAGTTCGACCACGGTCAGGCCGAGCTGCCGAGCCGGAGCGATCATGTACTTCATCGACGAATCTCCTCGAGCCGGGAGGACAAGACCTTCTCCCCCCGCTGCTGTTTGCCACGCTCCTGCGGCTCGTTGCCCTTGCTCAGCCAGGTGGCTGTCAGCGACAGCACGCCGTTGACGTTGCCGATCGCCACCACCGGTGCAGCGGCACTCGCCGTGAGGAAGTCGCGACTGGAGAAGCGCGCATCGTCCGCATTGAAGTTGGCCAGAGCGGCATAGCTGCAGCGCGCCTCCCAGCTGTCGAACGCGGCCATCTGCGCGGCGGTGCAGCTGGCGGCATTGACCTTGGCGCCGGTGGCCGGATTGACGTGATCCGCACAGCGCACCGCCGGCAGGGCCGCGCAGTTCACGGCCGCCGCGTAGTCGGCAGCGCTCCCCTGGGGATTGGCGCGCATCCGCTCGGCCAGGTCCTGCAGCACGGCGGCGGCCTGCGAGCGCTGCGCACTGTCGGATGTCCCCTGCAGCGCATTGAGCTGCAGGGCCGCCAGGCCAAGCAGCCCCACCGTGAACACCAGCAGGGTGACCAGCACCTCGATCATCGAGAAGCCGGCCTGCCTGTTTCCTTTGTTCGACATTGCTGATCCCTCGTCCTTATTGCGGGCAGTTGGCATCCCGCGTCGTGGCCGACACCTCGGTGCGGCCTTGCGGCGTGAGCAACACGCAGCGGGCGTTCTGGCCGGCGGCGGGCAATTGCGGGGAAGACACCTTGAAACGCGGACGACCGCTGCTGACCCCTCGCGTGCCATCGCGCAGGAACAGGACCCGGTAAGGGCTGGCCAGGGCAGCGCTGCTGATGGTCACGTTGCCGCGGCCGGAGAATCGGCGCAGCACCGCGGCGTCATCGCAGTTCGCTACGGTTGCCGGGGCGACGCACCAGCCATTCGCCCAGCCGTTCGGACTGACCGCCTCCGGGATCACCGCGATGCTGGTCGAGCTCTTGATCGCTTCGGAGCGCGCCAGCGCCATGGCCAGGGCCAGGTCGCCCGCCTGGCTGGCGACCCGCTGGCGAACAATGAAGTCTCCCATCGCCGGCGCGGCCAATGCGGCCAGGACCGCCAGCAAGCTGATGGCCACCATGAGTTCGATGAGGGTGAAGCCTTGGTTGAATCGCATGACCCGCCTCGCCTGAAGAATCGAGCGCAGTGTCTGCAAGCCCCCCAGGCGTGACAATCGGGGTACCGATGGCTGGTGTGAAATCGTGGGCAAACGGTCGAGCAAATGGGTGAATTTGCAGACAACGTCGCAAAACCCACAAAACAGGGCTACCGCCCAGACAACTAACCCAGCGGGCAGCCCTGCTCGTGTCGCTCCGCACGCACCCGACCCTGGCGGCTGATAACCAGCTTGCCGTAGCGGTTAAGACCCGCCTGGTGACACAGGGTGAATGTGCCGTTACTGAGGTAGGTGGTGCCCTGCCCGCTGAAATGCAGCGAATGCAGGGGCTTTGTCCCCACCCAGTCCGCCTGCACGTGGCTCGGAATGGCCAGGGTTTGCAGCAGCGTCTCGCCGGCGTCCAGTGCCCGATTGCCGTTACCGTCGACGAAACTGGTCAGCACGCCGGCCTTCAGGCTGACGCAGCCCCCCTGAGCATTCAGGGCGCACAGGGTGACCCGACGCTGGTTGATCAGCGCATGCTGGCGAGCCTGCACGATCAGACGCATCAGTTCAGCCTGATAGGCGTCGAGCTGATGCTTGCGGTACAGCTGTGTCATCGAGGGCGCAGCCAGGCTGACGGCGATCACCAGGATCGCCAGCGCGATAATCAGTTCCACCAGCGTGAACGCACGCTGCCGTTCATAGTCCATGAGCGAATCCTTGCTAATCCCAATATCATGTCGGCCTTCCTGACCGACCCGTCCTTGTTAGACCATGGCCACGGCCCGTCAAGCAGATCACTTCGCTGAATCGCCCAAGGAGAGAAATGTGCAACACGTTCTGGTAATCGGCGCCGGCATCATCGGCCTGCTGACGGCCTACAAGCTGGTCGGCGCGGGTCTGCGCGTCACCCTGGTGGAATCCGGCGAGCCGGGTCGCGAGGCATCCTGGGCGGGGGGTGGCATCGTCTCGCCGCTGTATCCGTGGCGGTATCCGGCGGCGGTGCAGGCGCTGGCCCTGCAGGCGCAGGACGCCTACCCGGCGCTGACGGCGCAGTTGCTGCAGGACAGCGGAGTCGATCCCGAGCTGCACGTGACCGGCCTGTACTGGATGGATGTTGAGGACGAGGAGCAGGCTCTGGCCTGGGCCGCCCGTTTCGAGCGAACCCTGGAACGGGTGCCGGTCGACGATGTGCGGCGGACCATCCCCGCCCTCGCCGACCGTTTCCAGCGTGCGCTGTACATGCCGGGGGTGGCCAACATCCGCAATCCGCGCCTGCTGAAGGCCTTGCGCGTGGCGCTGGAGCGCCTGGCCCACGCGGAGATCCACAGCCAGCAGCCGGTGCAGGGCTTCGTGCAGGAAGGCGGGCGAGTGGTCGGCGTGCGCACGGCAGCACGCGAATACCGCGCCGACCAGGTAGTGCTGGCCGCCGGTGCCTGGAGCGGCGAGTTGCTGGCCACCCTGGGCGTGCAGCTACCGGTCCAGCCGGTGCGCGGGCAGATGATCCTGTTCAAGTGCGCCACGGATTTCCTGCCGAGCATGGTGCTGGCGGGTCGCCGCTACGCCATCCCGCGCCGCGACGGTCACATCCTGGTCGGCAGCACCCTGGAATACTGCGGCTTCGACAAATCCACCACCGAGAATGCCCTGGACAGCCTGCGCGCCACGGCCGCCGAGTTGCTACCAGATCTGGCGAACGCACCGGTGGTCGGCCACTGGGCTGGCCTGCGGCCGGGCTCGCCGGACGGCATCCCGTTCATCGGCGAACTGGCCAGCCATCCGGGGCTGTGGCTGAACTGCGGGCACTTCCGCAACGGCCTGGTGCTGGCGCCGGCCTCCTGCCGCCTGCTGGCGGATCTGATGCTGGGGCGGGCGCCTTCGATCGATCCAGCGCCGTATGCCCCGGATCAGCGACTGGGCTGATGCGGCTGTGAGGGCGGACTCGTCCGCGAGCTTTTCGTGCAGGTCACACCCGGAAGCTCGCGAATGAATTCGCTCCCACAGGTTCTCCCTACTCCTGGCCGTCGCGGTCGCGGAAGCCGAGCAGGTAGAGGATGCCGTCCAGTCCCAGGGTGGAGATCGCCTGCTTGGCCGACTGCTTGACCAGCGGCTTGGCGCGGAAGGCCACGCCGAGGCCGGCCAGGCCGAGCATCGGCAAGTCGTTGGCGCCGTCGCCCACGGCGATGGTCTGCTCCAGGCTCAGGCCTTCCTTTTCCGCCAGGTGGCGCAGCAGGTCGGCCTTGCGCTGGGCGTCGACGATCGGCTCGATGGCCACGCCGGTCAGCTTGCCGTTGACGATCTCCAGTTCGTTGGCGAACACGTAGTCGATGCCCAGCTTGGCCTGCAGCTGCTTGGCGAAGTAGCTGAAGCCGCCGGACAGGATCGCGGTCTTGTAGCCCAGGCGCTTGAGCTCGGCGAACAGCACCTCGGCGCCCTCGGTCAGGCGCAGGCCGGTGCCGATCTCGGCCAGCACGTCCTCGGACAGCCCCTTGAGCAGACCGAGGCGCTCCTTGAAGCTGGCGCGGAAATCCAGCTCGCCGCGCATGGCGCGCTCGGTGATCTCCGCCACCTGCTCGCCTACGCCGGCGGCCTTGGCCAGCTCGTCGATCACCTCGGCCTCGATCAGCGTGGAATCCATGTCGAACACCGCCAGACGGCGATTGCGGCGGAACACCGAGTCGCGCTGGAAGGCGATGTCCACGTTCAGCTCCTGGGCCACGCTGAGAAACTCGGCACGCAGGGCATCCGGATCGGCCGGCTCGCCGCGCACCGAGAACTCGATGCAGCCCTTGCCGCGCTCGACCGGCATGTCCAGCGGCATGCGCCCGGACAGGCGGTCGATATGGTCGATGTTCAGGTCGTACTTGGCGGTGATGGCACTGACCCGGTGCAGTTGCTCGGCAGTCACCTGGCGAGTCAGCAGGGTGACAATATGGCGCGGCTTGCCCTGGCCGTTCACCCAGTGCTGGTAGTCGGCCTCGGAGACCGGCGTGAAGCGCACTTGCTGGTCCAGCTTGTAGGCGGTGAACAGCACATCCTTGAGCGCTGCGGATGCGCGCTCGTTGTCGGGCATCTCCACCAGGATGCCGAACGACAGGGTGTCGTGGATCACGGCCTGGCCGATGTCGAGGATGTTCACGCCGCCCTGGGCCAGCACTCCGGTGATGGCGGCGGTCAGCCCGGGGCGGTCTTCCCCGGTGATGTTGATCAGGACGATTTCGCGCAAGGCGCAGCTCCCATGACGAAGGGCAACGGAAAGGCGCGCATTCTACCCCAAGCGCCGGCAAGGTATGCCGACGCACAGCGGGCGAGGCGCCAGACCCCGCGAAAATGGTGGCATTTAGCCTTGACACAATTCACGTCAGGGTGCTTTGGCAGCCTCCGGGCATTCCGTATACTCCCGCGACCTATATCGCCGAGATGCGCGGCCCGTGAGACCCGACAACCTGTTCCTGCGACTGTTCGACGCCCTGCGTGGGCGTACCCTGTCCGTTCCCCTGCGCATCACCGGCCTGTGCCTGGGCATGGTGGCCCTGGTGCTGCTGCTGTACGCCTGGGTGATCGGCACGCAGCTGCGCCAGACCAGCCAGCAACAGGCCAATGTGGTCGGCCAGACGCTGGTCACCCAGACCGCAGCAACGGCCACCAGCCTGCTGGTGGCTAACGACATCCTCAGCCTCAACGTGCTGTTGGGCAATCTGGTGAAGAACCCGCTGGTAGCCCACGCCGCCGTGTACAGCACGGACAACCGCATCCTCGCCGAAGCCGGCAGCCGGCCGGCTGACGCCACTGACGGCCTGTTCGCCACGCCTATCAGCTTCCAGGAGGTGCTCGCCGGCCAGTTGCGCATCAGCCTGGACATGCAGCATTTCCGTCAACCCCTGAGCCTTGGCCTGCAGAGCATGGCGTTGCTCAGCCTGATCCTGCTCGCGGCCGCGCTCTGGCTGTCGCTGCTGGCGGGCCGCAGCCTGGCCAACCCACTGATCGCGCTCGGCCACTGGGTGCGCGATCCCCAGGGGCTGGCACCTGGGTCGCAGCGACAGGACGAGATCGGCGAGCTGGCGCGTTCACTGCAGGCGCGCCTGGCCCCGCTCCCCGAGCCCGCGCCCGCGCCAGAACCCGAGCAGGAGCTTGACCTGGACCCGGAGGCGGACCCGGAGCTGGCCCTGGATGACGAGCCTGAGCTCGAAGCGGCCTGGCAACCCGAACCGGGCAACCCGCGCCCACAGCGCGCCATGGCCCATAGCCTGGACGAGGACGATCCGTTTCTGGATCTGGACGAGGTGGCGCTCGACGAGGATCTCGCCGCCCCTGCCCTGGCTGCCCGCTCCGATGCCAGTGCCTGCGCCGTGCTGGCCGTGCAGATCGGCCAGCAGGATCAGCTGCGCCGTCTGCCCCGCCAGCGCCTGGTCGACCTGCTGGACCGCTATCGGCACTGCCTGGAGCAGGCCAGCCGTCTCTACCAGGGCGAGCTGCACATCCTGCGCGACGGCAGCAGCCTGGTGTTGTTCCATCAGCGCCATGACGACGACTACCTGGGTCATGCGCTGTGCTGCGGGGAACTGCTGCGCGCGCTTGGCCATTCGCTGCAGCTGCAGATGGCCGACACCGGCCAGGTGCCCCAGCTGCAGCTCAGCCTGTGCGGTGGCGCCCTGCCCGAGCGCATCGGCCAGGGCGATCTGCTACTCAGCGAACCGGCCCAGCAGGCCCTGGCACTGGCCCAGCACAGCCGCACCCTGCTGCTCACCGACGCCCAGCTGGGGGTCGCCGCGCCGATTCGCGAGCGCGCACGCCTGCGCCCGACCAGCAACCCGCCGGGCGCCTATTGCGTGGAAAGCCTGCTGCCGCCCTATCCGGCGCTGATCGAGCGCCAGCTCGGCCGCTTCAGCGAACTGCGCGAAGGACAGGCGTAGGGCGCTTGCCGTTTTTGCCACGAGGCCGGATGGCTTTCGTAGCAGCGGCTTCGGCCGCGACGGCAGCCCCACCCACGGCCGAAGCCCCTCCCACAGGGAATTCCCCGGTTTTCTCGCTCGCCGGCTACAGCTGCGCCGGCCCCTGCCGCTTGGGCGCCAGGTCGGGCGGCAGGAAATCGCGGTCCGGGGTGTAGTCCGGCTGCAGGTAGGCGGATAGCGCCTGCAGGTCGGCGGGACTGAGGGTGCCGGCCACCTGCTTCAGGCGCAGGTTGTCGAGGATGTAGTCGTAGCGGGCGTTGTTGTAGTCGCGCACGGTCGCGTACAGCAGACGCTGGGCATCCAGCACGTCGACGATGTTGCGGGTGCCCACCTGGTAGCCGATTTCGGTAGCCTCCAGCGCGCTCTGGCTGGAGATGATCGCCTGGCGCCGGGCCTGCACCTGTTCGACATCGGTGTTTACCGCGCGGAACAGGTTGCGGGTGTTCTGCACCACCTGGCGGCGCAAACCTTCGCGCTGCTGCTCGGCCTGGGCCAGCAACTGCTGGGCCTCACGGCCCTGGGCGGTGGTCAGGCCGCCACTGAACAGCGGGATGTTCAGCTGCAGGCCAATGCTGCTTCGCGAGGCATCGCCAGCGTAGCGGGGCAGACTTAGCCCGGGGACGTCCGTGGCGTTGCTGAATCCCAGGCCGTCGTTGTCCCCCGTCTGGTACTGAGCCACGGCATCCAGGGTCGGCGCATGACCGGCGCGGCGCTGGCGCACATTTTCCTCGGCGGCGATGACCGCGTAGTGGCTGGCCTGCAGGTTGAGGTTCTGGCGGGCGGCGGTTTCCACCCACTGGCTGGCCTCGTTGGGCACCGGTGCAAGCACCGGCAGGCTGTGGCGAATACCGTCGAGGCGGCTGTAGGGACGCGCCGTCAGCGCCTCGAGGTTCTCGAAGGCGTCCCGCACCTGGCGCTCGGCCAGCAGGCGACCGGCGCGCGCCGAGTCGTACCCGGCCTGCGCCTGCAGCACGTCGGTGCGGTCGGATAGGCCGACCTCGAAACGCTCGTTGGCCTGGTCCAGCTGACGCTTGAGCGCGGCCTCCTCGGCCTTCACTGCGGCGAGACTGTCCTGGGCGCGCAACACCGCGAAGTACGCCTCGGCGCTGCGGAAGATCAGATCCTGCTGGCTGGCGGAGAATTCCAGGCCAGCCTGCTCGCCGCTCGCCTGGGCGGCCTGCAGCTGGAACCAGCGATCGGCGCGGAACAACGGCTGGCTCAGGGTCGCCTGATAGACCAGTGCACTGGCGCCCACTGACTGACGCCCCCGCAAGACGGTGTCCACCTCGGAGTCGGTATCGGTATAGGACGCCCCTGCCGACAACTGCGGCAACAGCCCGGCACGGGCCTGGGGAATCCGCTCCAGCACGGCTTGATAGCGGGCGCGTGCCGCCGCCAGATCGGCATTGTTCTCCACGGCTTGCTGATAGACGCTCAGCAGGTCGCTCTTGAGGGGCTCCTGGGCCACGGCCAATCCTGGCAGGGCGGCCGAGATGGCGAACGCGAGAGTGAGTCTACGCAGCATGTTCGTTCCTGAATGCCTGAAGATCGGCAAGGCTATGTGGGTCGGTCGACGGGGGTCAATGGCCATGACGCGACAGCATTGGAGTTTGTGCCAGGGCTTGCGTAGACTCCCCGCTGTTCTTGTCGGGGTGCCCAGAATCGTGGGCTGAGATCGGACAGTTCCGGATCCCGTTGAACCTGATCAGGTTAGCGCCTGCGTAGGGAACAAGATGTGTCTGCCTCCCGGCGGACCTCTGGACACCCCATCGGTGTTCACCCCACGGTCTCCGGGCCGCCTCGCCGCTGCATCAGGTTCACTCCGACATTCAGCCGAGGAGCCGCCGATGAACAGCACCCCCCAGCACCTGAGTGAAAGCGCCCGGGTCGACCAGCAGTCCGTTCAGCCCTTTCCGCGTTCGCGCAAGATCTATGTCCAGGGCTCGCGCCCCGATATCCGCGTGCCGATGCGCGAGATCAGCCTGGATGTCACGCCCACCGCCTTCGGCGGCGAGAGCAACGCACCCGTGACCGTCTACGACACCTCCGGCCCCTATACCGACCCGGCCGCCAGCATCGACGTGCGCAAGGGCCTGCCGGACGTGCGCAGCGCCTGGATCGAGGACCGCGGCGACACCGAAAAGCTGCCGGGCCTGTCCTCCGAGTTCGGCCAGCGTCGCCTGTCCGATCCGGAACTGGCCGCCATGCGCTTCGCCCATGTGCGCAATCCGCGCCGCGCCAAGGCCGGGCACAACGTCAGCCAGATGCACTACGCCAGGAAGGGCATCATCACGCCGGAAATGGAATTCGTCGCCATCCGCGAGAACATGAAGCTGGCCGAGGCCCGCGAGGCCGGCCTGCTCAAGGAACAGCACGCCGGACAGAGCTTCGGCGCCGCCATTCCCAAGGAAATCACCCCCGAGTTCGTGCGCCAGGAAGTGGCGCGCGGCCGCGCCATCATCCCGGCCAACATCAACCACGTGGAACTCGAGCCGATGATCATCGGCCGCAACTTCCTGGTGAAGATCAACGGCAACATCGGCAACTCGGCGCTGGGCTCTTCGATTGAAGAAGAAGTCGCCAAGCTGAC
Source organism: Pseudomonas sp. RL (assembly GCF_000647775.1). Taxonomy (NCBI): domain Bacteria; kingdom Pseudomonadati; phylum Pseudomonadota; class Gammaproteobacteria; order Pseudomonadales; family Pseudomonadaceae; genus Pseudomonas; species Pseudomonas sp. RL. Next base: position 33,772 of record NZ_JBOY01000007.1, read on the forward strand.
CTGGGGCATCCGCTGGGGCTCGGACACCGTCATGGACCTGTCCACCGGCAAGCACATCCACGAAACCCGCGAGTGGATCATCCGCAACTCGCCGGTACCGATCGGCACCGTGCCCATCTACCAGGCGCTGGAGAAGGTCGGCGGCATCGCCGAGGAGCTGACCTGGGAGCTGTTCCGCGACACCCTGATCGAGCAGGCCGAGCAGGGCGTGGACTACTTCACCATCCACGCCGGCGTGTTGCTGCGCTACGTGCCGCTGACCGCCAAGCGCGTCACCGGCATCGTCAGCCGGGGCGGCTCGATCATGGCCAAGTGGTGCCTGGCGCACCACCAGGAGAATTTCCTCTACACCCACTTCGAGGAAATCTGCGAAATCATGAAGGCCTATGATGTCAGCTTCTCGCTGGGCGACGGCCTACGTCCGGGCTCGATCGCCGACGCCAACGACGCCGCGCAGTTCGGCGAGCTGGAAACCCTCGGCGAGCTGACCAAGATCGCCTGGAAGCACGATGTGCAGACCATGATCGAAGGCCCGGGCCATGTGCCGATGCAACTGATCAAGGAGAACATGGACAAGCAGCTGGAATGCTGCGACGAGGCGCCGTTCTACACCCTCGGCCCGCTGACCACCGACATCGCCCCCGGCTACGACCACATCACCAGCGGCATCGGCGCCGCGATGATCGGCTGGTTCGGCTGCGCCATGCTCTGCTACGTCACCCCCAAGGAGCACCTCGGCCTGCCGAACAAGGATGACGTGAAGACCGGCATCATCACCTACAAGATCGCCGCCCACGCCGCCGACCTGGCCAAGGGTCACCCGGGCGCGCAGATCCGCGACAACGCCCTGTCCAAGGCGCGCTTCGAGTTTCGCTGGGAGGACCAGTTCAACCTGGGCCTGGACCCGGACACCGCGCGCGCCTTCCACGACGAGACGCTGCCGAAGGAGTCGGCCAAGGTGGCGCACTTCTGCTCCATGTGCGGGCCGAAGTTCTGCTCCATGAAGATCACCCAGGAAGTGCGCGACTACGCCGCAGAGCACGGCCTGACCGACGAGCAGAAGGCCATCGAGGCCGGCTTCGCCGAACAGGCCGGGCGTTTCCGCGACGAAGGCTCGGTGATCTACAAGCAGGTATAAGCGCCTGGCAGGACCTGCAGGAGCGACTTCAGTCGCGATGCTTCTGGCGTCGACCCGCACGAAAGCATCGCGGCTGAAGCCGCTCCCACGGCAAAGCATTTTCCCAACCCTTTAATTTTTCTCTGGATTTCCCAAAAACACCTGACTAGAATGCGCGCCCATTCGCCCATGTAGCTCAGGGGTAGAGCACTCCCTTGGTAAGGGAGAGGTCGGCGGTTCAAATCCGCCCATGGGCTCCAGATGCCCCAAGAAGCCCGCCTCGTGCGGGCTTTCTTGTTTCTGGACGCTGTAGAGCAACGCCCTACAGATACTGCGGCTTCAGAATGCCGCGCAGCTGCTCTTTCGGAATGCTCAGTTCCGGATGGCCACTGGCATAGGGCGCGATGCTGTACACGTCGTACTTGAGCAGCACCCGGTCCCTGAGCAGCGCGATGTTGCGGGTCGGCTGGAACTGCCAGAAGGCGACGAACTCCTTGTCGTTGGCATGCCCCTTCTCCACCAGCCAGCGCTGGTGCGCCTCGGCGGCCAGCGACCAGAACGCGGCTTCCTGGCCGGGCAGCAGCAGATCCGCCAGCTGCAGCTCGCGATCACCGCGCCGCTCGTAGTTGATGAAGCCCCGTCCGGGCAGGCCGTGGGCACCCCCGGTGTACTGGTAGCTGGACAGCTCGATGACGATCAGCCCGTCATGCTGCTCGCGCACCTGCGCCTGCAGGTAGCTGGTCTGCTCCGGCTCGGCGCCGCTCAGGTAGCTGCGCTGATACTCACGCAGCGAAGCCGGCAGCGGATCGTTGGCATGCAGGCGGGTCATTTCCAGCAGCCGCTGTTCGATCAGCCGATCCAGCGCGGGCTCGTCGGGAAAATGCAGGGTGTCGATGTTGACCAGCGGGCAGGCTTCGCCCCGGCAACCGGCTGGCCGCTCCTCCCACGCCTGGCGTTCATAACGCGCCTGCCCGCCCATGGGCAGCAACTGGCAGGCACTGAGCAGGAGGAAACTGACAAGCACAAGGAGCTTAGGCATGTGGCGAATCCCTTGACTGGCATTGAAGGTCATTCAGCTTGGCACGCCGTCGCTCATCGGCAAAGTGGCTGCGGCCGACACCAGGTCACGCTAGGATGTTCGACAGTTTTCCCACTGCGCCTGGATGGCTTTCATGTCCGATTTCTTCAAGGCCGATGCCGACGCGGTCGAAGTCGTGCAACGCGAGCACTGCTTCCGCGGTTTCTACCGTCTCGATCGCCTGCACCTGCGCCATCGCCAGTTCAAAGGCGGCATGGGGCCGCTGATCAGCCGCGAGCTGTTCGTGCGCCATGACGCGGTCTGCGTGCTGCCCTACGACCCGCTGCGCGACGAGGTGGTGCTGATCGAACAGTTCCGCGTCGGCGCGCTGGGCAAGAAAACCAGCCCCTGGCTGCTGGAGCTGGTGGCGGGCCTGATCGAGGAAGGCGAACAGCCGGAGCAGGTCGCGCACCGCGAAGCCCTAGAGGAAGCCGACCTGACGCTGGATCGCCTGTGGCCGATCACCGAGTACTTCCCGTCGCCCGGCGGCTCCGACGAACGCGTGCACCTGTACCTGGGCCGCTGCGACAGCAGCGCCGCCGGTGGGGTGCACGGCCTGGCCGAGGAAGGCGAGGACATCCGCGTGCATGTGCTGTCCTACGCGGACGCCCTGCGCGCGCTCAAGGACGGCCTGATCGACAACGCCGCCAGCCTGATCGCCCTGCAGTGGCTGGCCCTCAATCGCGACGAAGTGCGGGGTGCCTGGAGTTGATGGTGACCGGACGCGAACGTTATCGGGTCGACCTGTGCGAATTGCAGGCCAGCTGCGAAGCCAATTACCAGCGCCTGATGAAGCTGCTGCCGGACATGCGCACCGCCAGCCCGCGCGTACGCCGCGTGGCGCTGAGCCAGGGCGAGCACCTGCTCGGCGTGCTGGCCGTTGACGTGCTGGAGAACTGCCCCTATACCACCAGCCTGCGCGTGCGCCAGGAAAACGGCCTGCCCTGGCTGCCGGCGCCGCAACTGGAGGTACGCGTGTACCACGACGCACGCATGGCCGAAGTAGTCGGCGCTGCCGAGTCGCGGCGCTTCCTCGGTCGCTATCCCTACCCCAACGAAGCCATGCACCAGCCGGACGAGAAGACCCAGCTCAACCTGTTCCTCGGCGAATGGCTGAGCCACTGCCAGGCGCTCGGCCATGAACTGGAGCCGGTTCTGTAACAATTCCGCCCCCTCATGGTGTGAACCACTTCCGCTTTTCGGGTTTGCCGGCACCCCTGCCCATCTCGATAATCCCGACTCCATTGCACGAGAGCGCATGCCTTGCCGAGCCTGACTGACTCCACACCGGATGCCCCGGTATCGCTGGTTCAGCTGACCGACAGCCACCTCTTCGCCGACCCCAGCGGTCGCCTGCTGGGCATGAACACCGCCGAGAGCCTGGCGCGGGTCATCGACCGGGTGCTTGACGAGCAGCCGCACATCGACCTGCTGCTGGCCACAGGTGACCTGTCCCAGGACGGCTCGGGCGCCTCCTACCAGGCCTTTCTGCAGATGACCGCGCGGATTCCCGCGCCACTGCGCGCGTTTCCCGGCAACCACGACTTGCACGACCCGCTGCGCGGCATCGCCGGCGACAGCCCGCTCCTCGAGCCCGTCGTGGATTGCGGCGCCTGGCGCATCGTGCTGCTGGACACCGCCGTGCCGGACGCGGTGCACGGCCATCTGTGCGACAACCAATTGGATCTGCTGGCGCGAGCGCTGGACGAACAGCCGCAGCGCCCGGCGCTGATCTGCCTGCACCATCACCCGGTGCCGATCGGCTGCGCCTGGATGGACCGCATCGGCCTGGACAATGCCGAGGCGCTGTTCGCCGTACTCGACAGCCGACCGCAGGTACGCGCCCTGCTCTGGGGCCACGTGCATCAGGAATTCGACTGCATGCGCTCCGGCGTGCGTCTGCTGGGCTCGCCCTCCACCTGCGTGCAGTTCGCGCCGGGCAGCGATCACTTCAAGGTCGGCGACCAGTCACCGGGCTATCGCTGGCTGCGCCTGCACCCGGACGGCGAGCTGGAAACCGGCGTTTCGCGGGTAGAGGGCATCGCCTTCGATATCGATTACAACGTGCGGGGCTATTGAGCATCCCGGCGCGGCCGATACAGGCAGCGCCGGACTCGGCTTGCAGCGCGTGCCTGTGCGCTTTAGCCTTGCCCACCCACCCCACTTCCGTTATCGAACGCGCGCATGGCCAGCCAACTGCCCACCCTCCTCTATCTGCACGGCTTCAACAGCTCGCCGGCTTCGAAGAAGGCCCGCCAGCTGGTGCATGCCTGCGAGCAGTTGGGCGTCGCCGGGCAGTTGCGCGTGCCGGCCCTCCATCACCACCCGCGTGAAGCCATCGCCCAGTGCGAGCAGGCCATCGCCGAACTGGGCGCGCCGCTGCTGATCGGCAGCTCGCTGGGCGGCTACTACGCCACGCACCTGGCCGAGCACCACGGGCTGAAGGCCCTGCTGATCAACCCGGCCGTGCTGCCCCACACGCGCTTCGACGGCTACCTCGGTCCGCAGCAGAACCTCTACAGCGGCGAAACCTGGCAGCTGACCCTGGAGCACATCCAGGCGCTGGCCGCACTGGAAGTGCCCGCACCCCAGGACCCGCGGCGCTTCCAGGTGTGGCTGCAGACCGCTGACGAGACCCTCGACTACCGCCAGGCCCAGGCCTGGTACCGGGCCTGCGCGCTGCGCATCCAGCCCGGTGGCGACCACAGCTACCAGGGCTTTGCCGCTCAGTTGCCCGCGCTGCTCGCCTTCGCCGGCTTTGATCCCGGCCTGTGGCGCGACCACGATTTTTCCGATCTTTGACGAACTAGAGAGCCCATGGCCACTTACAACGCCGACGCCATTGAAGTCCTTTCCGGCCTCGATCCGGTGCGCAAGCGCCCGGGCATGTACACGGACACCACCCGCCCCAACCACCTGGCCCAGGAAGTCATCGACAACAGCGTCGACGAGGCGCTGGCCGGGCATGCGAAGAGCGTGCAGGTGATTCTGCACACCGACAATTCGCTGGAGGTGATCGACGACGGGCGCGGCATGCCGGTGGACATCCACCCAGAAGAGGGCGTGCCTGGGGTCGAGCTGATCCTCACCAAGCTGCATGCCGGCGGCAAGTTCTCCAACAAGAACTACCAGTTCTCCGGCGGCCTGCACGGCGTGGGCATTTCCGTGGTGAACGCGCTGTCCACCCGCGTGGAAGTGCGGGTGCGCCGCGACGGCAACGAATACTGCATGACCTTCGCCGACGGCTTCAAGGCCAGCGACCTGGAGATCATCGGCACGGTCGGCAAGCGCAACACCGGCACCAGCGTGCAGTTCTGGCCGGACGCCAAGTACTTCGATTCGGCGAAGTTCTCGGTCAGCCGCCTCAAGCATGTGCTCAAGGCCAAGGCGGTGCTTTGCCCCGGGCTGTCGGTGGTGTTCGACGACCGCAACAGCGGCGAGCGCATCGAATGGTGCTACGAGGATGGCCTGCGCTCCTACCTGATCGACGCCGTCAGCGCGTTCGCCCGCCTGCCGGAAGAGCCCTTCTGCGGCAACCTGGCCGGCGAGCGCGAAGCCGTGGAATGGGCGCTGCTGTGGCTCCCCGAGGGCGGCGAGGCGGTGCAGGAAAGCTACGTCAACCTGATCCCCACCGCGCAGGGAGGCACCCACGTCAACGGCCTGCGCCAGGGCCTGCTGGACGCCATGCGCGAGTTCTGCGAGTTCCGCAACCTGCTGCCGCGCGGCGTCAAGCTGGCGCCCGAGGACGTCTGGGAACGCATCGCCTTCGTGCTGTCGATGAAGATGCAGGAACCGCAGTTCTCCGGCCAGACCAAGGAACGCCTGTCCTCCCGCGAGGCGGCCGCCTTCGTCTCCGGGGTGGTCAAGGACGCCTTCAGCCTGTGGCTCAACGCCCATCCCGAGCAGGGGCTGCTGCTGGCCGAGCTGGCCATCAGCAACGCCGGCCGGCGCCTGAAGGCCAGCAAGAAGGTCGAGCGCAAGAAGATTACCCAGGGTCCGGCGCTGCCCGGCAAGCTGGCCGATTGCGCCGGCCAGGACCCGCTGCGCGCCGAACTGTTCCTGGTGGAAGGCGACTCCGCCGGCGGCAGCGCCAAGCAGGCCCGCGACAAGGAGTTCCAGGCGATCCTGCCGCTGCGCGGCAAGATCCTCAACACCTGGGAAGTGGACGGCGGCGAGGTGCTGGGCAGCCAGGAAGTCCATGACATCGCCGTGGCCATCGGCCTCGACCCGGGCTCCGACGACCTGTCCCAGCTGCGCTACGGCAAGGTCTGCATCCTCGCCGACGCCGACTCCGACGGCCTGCACATCGCTACCCTGCTGTGCGCCCTGTTCGTGCGGCACTTCCGCACCCTGGTGGAGGCCGGACACGTCTACGTGGCCATGCCTCCGCTGTACCGCATCGACCTGGGGAAGGACGTCTTCTATGCCTTGGACGAGGCCGAGCGCGACGGCATCCTCGAGCGCCTGACCGCCGAGAAACGCCGCGGCAAGCCGCAGGTCACGCGCTTCAAGGGCCTGGGCGAGATGAACCCGCCGCAGCTGCGGGAAACCACCATGGACCCGAATACCCGCCGCCTGGTGCAGCTGACCCTGGACGACTTCGAGGACACCCGGCAGGTGATGGACATGCTGCTTGCCAAGAAGCGCGCCAGCGACCGCAAGAGCTGGCTGGAAAGCAAGGGCAACCTGGCCGAGGTCGCGGTTTGATTCGCCGCTGGCTGCTTGCCGGCCTGCTGCTGGCCGGTGCGGTCCCTGTCGCCGCCACCGAGCAACTGCAACTGGCAGGCGAGCATCCCGTCGATGGCGTGCCGCGCGGCAACCTGTCGGGACTCGCCTGGTGCGGCGACGGCTTCTGGACGGTTTCCGACCGCGACGACGATCGCCTGTATCGCCTGGTGCCCGGGGAGCAGAGCTGGACCGTCGAGGAAGAACGCTTCAGCGCCCCGCCACCGCCACCCTCCGGCCTGCCCTGGGGCTTGCGGCAGGGCCAGCGGCTGATCGGCTGGGTGCGCGGCGGCATGCTGGATTTCGAGGGCATCACCTGCGATGGCAGCGGTAACCGTTACCTGGTCAGCGAGGCCAGCCTCGGCGTGCTGATGATTCCCCCGGTCGGTCCGGCCCGCTGGCTGAAGCTGCCGCCGGCGCTGGTCAGTCAGGCCCGGGGCGCCGGCCTGTTGCAGCGCCACAACGCCTTTCTCGAAGGCATTGCGGTCGACCCGGCCAGCCAGCGCCTGTGGCTGGCCGCCGAGCGCGAGCGCCGTGGCCTGTTGGTGCTGCATCGCCAGCAGGCCGATTGGAGCTGCAACGGCGGCTGCGTGCTGCTCAGCGAGGGGGGCTTCGAACCGCCGCCCGCGCAGAGCGGCCTGACCCGTCCGCAGCCGCTGGACTTCAGCGATCTGGCCTTTCATGAAGAGCGCCTCTATACGCTGGAACGCATGACCCACCAGATCTGCCGGCGCTCGCTCTCCACCGGCCAGGCAGAGCGCTGCTGGTCGTTTGCCGATGCCACGCTCGGCGAGGACCGCCGCTACGGGGCGCCACACGGCGTCGCGGAAGGTTTGTGGCTCGACGCAAAGGGCGCCTGGGTGCTGATCGACAACAGCGAACTGGCGCGGGGCGACGGCGAGCGCCGGCCAATGCTCTGGCACTTCGCCGCACCGGAAGGCGGCTGGGGGGCGACGCCGTGAGCAGCGCACCACCCGGCAAGCGCCTGGGGCGCATCATGCTGCTGCTCGCCTGGGGCGCCGGCATGCTGCTGGCCACGCGCTTCTTCGCCCAGTGGGAAGAGTCGCGCTACAACCCCAACCCGGCGCCGGCCTCGCTGCACAGCGCCAGCCATATCGAAGTGCGCCTGCAAGGCGACGGCCACGGCCACTTCCGCGCCAGCGGGCGCATCAACGGCCAGCCGGTGCTGTTCCTGCTCGACACCGGCGCCACCGACGTCGCCGTGCCGGAATCGCTGGTGGAGACGCTCGGCCTGGAGCGCGGCGCGCCCATCGAGCTGCTCACCGCCAACGGCCGCGCCACCGGCTATCGCACGCGCCTGGAACGCCTGCAACTGGGCGACATCGTGCTCACCGATGTACGCGCACTGATCGCCCCGGGGATGGGCAACGACCAGGTGCTGCTGGGCATGAGCGCCCTGCGCCAACTCGAATTCACGCAGCGCGACGGCACCCTGCTGCTGCGCCAGTACTTTTCAAACTAGGGCCCCACCATGAGCGAAACCCTCGACCTCAGCCTGGATGGCGTGGAGCGCCGCTCCCTCGCCGAGTTCACCGAACAGGCCTACCTGAACTATTCCATGTACGTGATCATGGATCGGGCCTTGCCGCACATCGGCGACGGCCTCAAGCCGGTGCAGCGCCGCATCGTCTACGCCATGAGCGAACTGGGCCTGAACGCCGACGCCAAGCACAAGAAGTCGGCGCGTACCGTGGGTGACGTGCTCGGCAAGTTCCACCCCCACGGCGATTTGGCCTGCTACGAGGCCATGGTGCTGATGGCCCAGCCGTTCAGCTACCGCTACACCCTGGTGGACGGCCAGGGCAACTGGGGCGCGCCGGACGATCCCAAGTCGTTCGCTGCCATGCGCTATACCGAGGCGCGCCTGTCGCGCTATTCCGAGGTGCTGCTCAGCGAATTGGGCCAGGGCACCAGCGACTGGGTGCCCAACTTCGACGGCACGCTGGAAGAACCGGCGGTACTGCCGGCACGCCTGCCCAACCTGCTGCTCAACGGCACCACCGGCATCGCCGTGGGCATGGCCACCGACGTGCCGCCCCACAACCTGCGCGAGGTGGCTGCGGCCTGCGTGCGCCTGCTGGACGAGCCGAACGCCACGGTGGCGCAACTGTGCGAACACGTACCCGGCCCGGATTTCCCCACCGAGGCGGAGGTGATCACCTCGCGCGCCGACCTGCTCAAGGTCTACGAAACCGGCCGCGGCTCGGTGCGCATGCGCGCCGTGTACCGCGTGGAGGATGGCGATGTGGTGATCACCGCGCTGCCGCACCAGGTCTCCGGCGCCAAGGTGCTGGAGCAGATCGCCGCGCAGATGCAGGCCAAGAAGCTGCCGATGGTCGCGGACCTGCGCGACGAATCCGACCACGAGAATCCCTGCCGCATCGTCATCATCCCGCGCTCCAACCGCGTGGACGTGGAAGACCTGATGCGTCACCTGTTCGCCACCACGGACCTGGAATCCAGCTACCGGGTGAACATGAACGTCATCGGCCTGGACGGTCGCCCGCAGGTCAAGGACCTGCGCACCCTGCTCGGCGAATGGCTGACCTACCGCATCGGCACCGTGCGCCGCCGCCTGCAGTTCCGCCTGGACAAGGTGGAGAAACGCCTGCACCTGCTGGAAGGCCTGCTGATCGCCTTCCTCAATCTCGACGAAGTGATCGCCATCATCCGCAACGAGGATCAGCCCAAGCCGGTGCTGATGGAGCGCTTCGGCCTCAGCGATCTGCAGACCGACTACATCCTCGACACCCGGCTGCGCCAACTGGCCCGCCTGGAGGAAATGAAGATTCGCGGCGAGCAGGACGAACTGGCCAAGGAACGCGAGAAGCTGCTGGCCCTGCTGGGCAGCGAGACCAAGCTGAAGAAGCTGGTGCGCAAGGAGCTGCTGGAGGACGCCGAGACCTACGGCGATGCGCGCCGCTCGCCGATCATCGAGCGCGCCGAGGCCCGTGCGCTGTCGGAGACCGAATTGCTGCCGTCCGAGCCGGTCACCGTGGTGCTCTCCGAGATGGGCTGGGTGCGTTGCGCCAAGGGCCACGAGGTGGATGCCGCCGGGCTGTCCTACAAGGCCGGGGACAGCTTCAAGTCCGCTGCGCCGGGCCGCTCCAACCAGTACGCGGTGTTTATCGATTCCACCGGGCGCAGCTATTCGCTGGCCGCCCATTCGCTGCCTTCCGCGCGCGGCCAGGGCGAGCCGCTGACCGGTCGCCTGACCCCACCGCCCGGCGCCAGCTTCGAATGCGTACTGCTGCCGGACGACGAGGCGCTGTATGTCATGGCTTCGGATGCCGGCTACGGCTTCGTCGCCAAAGGCGACGACCTGCAGGCCAAGAACAAGGCCGGCAAGGCCCTGCTCACCCTGCCGACCGGCGCCAAGGTGCTGCCGCCGCTACCGCTGAGCAACCGCGAACAGGACTGGCTGGCAGCGGCCACCAGCGACGGCCGCCTGCTGCTGTTCCGCATCGCCGAGCTGCCGCAGCTGCCCAAGGGCAAGGGCAACAAGCTGATCAGCATTCCCGCCGACCGCGTGGCCTCTCGGGAGGAATACGTCACCGCGCTGGCCGTGCTGCCCGAAGGCGCCAACCTGGTGCTGCAGGCTGGCAAGCGCACGCTGACACTCAAGGGCGAGGATCTGGCCCACTACCAGGGCGAACGTGGGCGGCGCGGCAACAAGCTGCCGCGCGGCTTCCAGCGGGTCGACGCGCTGCAGGTGGAAATCTGAGGGTAGTGCTGGGAGAATGCCCGGCACCAAGCGCCAGCCGCCCCGCCTGCACGCCCCTGGCGTCACGTGGCGACCTGACCGCACATTAGAATCACGGGCCGGCGAAACCCGCCGGCCCAGCTTGCTGCCAATCCGGCCGCCCCTTGCGGCCTTCTGGGTGAATGATGAAGTACATGCGCTTTGCGGCGCTGTCGCTGCTGACAGGACTGTTGGCGGTGGGAGGTTGTATCAGCCGCCCGCCCGCCGTGCTCTATCAGCTGGACAGCGGCAGTCCGACAATCAAGGAAAAGGCCTCCGGCCTGATGGTCCTGCTGGAACCGGTGGACCTGGCTGACTACCTCAACCAGAGCGATGCGGTGCTGCAGCGCCAGGCCGATGGCAGTCTGGTGCCCGACCTCGGTGCCCGCTGGGCCGGCAATCTGGGCGACAACATCGACAATGTCATGCTGCAACGCCTGGCCGGCCGTCTGAGCGGCCAGCGCGTCGCCCTGGAACCGGCCGCCGGTTTCGAGCCGGATATTGAAGTGCGCCTGAGCATTTCCCGGCTGGACTCCGGTCCACAGAAGCCGGCCGTGCTGGAAGGCCAGTGGCGCCTGCTGGACCGCAACGGCAAGCTGCGCGACAGTCGCCTGGTGCGCCTGGAGGCGGCACACCAGGGCAGCACCGCCGACCAGATCCGCGCCCAGAGCCAGTTGCTGCAGCAACTGGCCGAGCAGCTCGCCGGCGCCATCGAGCCGCTGTCGCGGCAGATCGTCGCCGCCCGCAAGGCGCGCCCGAGCGAGCCTCAGGCTCCGCAGATTCCCACCGTCGAGCCGCTGCGGACCGACGTGGAGATCTATCGGTTCTGAGGCTGGGCGGCCAGGGTCTGCACCGCCCATTGCCGGGCACCGTTGCGGTGATCTTCATGGTGGCCAACGCGCTGCGTTGACCACCCTACGCCTGGCCGATCCGTAGGGCGGTCGGCGCCTTTTCCGGCCGCCGTGTGCACCCTACCGGCGGCCCGCCCCACGTGGCCCTACTTCAGTTCGGCGGAGCTCTTGCCGAGCAGCCGGCGGGCAATGATCAGTTGCTGGATCTGCTGAGTGCCCTCGAAGATGTCGAGAATCTTGGCATCGCGCGCCCACTTCTCCAGCAGCTCGTCCTCGCCATAACCCTGCGCCCCCACCAGCGCCAAGCAGCCAAGGGTCACCTCGCCGACCATGCGGCCTGCCTTGGCCTTGGCAATCGAGGCCTCCTTCGAGTTCGGCATTCGGTTATCGGCCATCCAGGCTGCCTTGAGGGTGAGCAGCCGCGCCGCCTCCCACTCCGCTTCGTAGCGATGCCAGCAGGCTTCGGCGTGCTGCAGCACCAGCAGGGGGCGCTGGCGGTCGAAGCGACATCCTGCTTTTTCCAACAGCGTACGGCTGCGATCCAGCGCCGCCCGCGCCAGGCCCACCGCCATGGCGGCCACCAGCGGCCGGGTGTTGTCGAATGTCTCCATCACCCCGGCAAAGCCCTTCTGCGTATCGATATCGGGACTGCCCAGCAGGTTGGCGGCGGGCACCCGGCAATCCTGAAAACTGATCGAGGCGGTGTCCGAAGCCTTGATACCGAGCTTCTTCTCCAGCCGGGTCACGGTCATGCCCGTCGTACCCTTTTCCACCACGAAGGACTTGATGGCGGCCCGCCCGAGGCTGCGGTCCAGGGTCGCCCAGACCACCACGGCATCGGCCCGCGCGCCAGCGGTGACGAAGATCTTCTCGCCGTTGAGCACGTAGTGGTCGCCGTCGCGCACCGCCGTGGTACGGATGGCCGCCGAGTCCGAACCGCAGCCGGGTTCGGTGATGGCCATGGCGGCCCAGACAGAGGCAAAGCGCTGGCGCTGTTCCTCGTTGGCCACGGCAGCGATCGCGGCATTGCCCAGCCCCTGGCGCGGCATGGACAGCAGCAGGCCGACATCGCCCCAGCACATTTCCATCACCGCCAGGCAGGCGGACAGGTTGCCGCCATTGCGTACGCCGTCGGCAGCGCCCTCGCTGCGCTTGCCCGCCGCGCCAGCTCCCACCGCATCCGGCGAGCCGGCATTCATGCCGTCGAGCAGCGCGGCAAGCATGTCCAGCTCCTTGGGGTAGGCATGCTCGGCACGGTCGTAGGTGCGGGACAGCGGTCGCAGGTAGTTCGCCGCCACCTGGTGCGCCTGGCTGACCAGCGCGCGGAATTTTCGCGGAGTTTCCAGATACATGGCTGAACCTCAGAGCGACATTGCGCCGTTGAGCACGCCCACGGCGCGCAGGTCCCGGTACCAGCGCTCGACCGGGTGTTCCTGGGTGAAGCCATGCCCACCCAGCAGTTGCACCGCGGCGCTACCAATGCGCGGGGCGTGTTCGCTGCAGAACAGCCGGGCGCGCCAGGCCTGCTCCTGGAAATCCAGCCCCCGGTCGGCGCGCGCGCAGGCCCGCCAGAGCAGCAGGCGCATGCCCTCCAGCTCGATGGCCATGTCGGCGATGCTGAACGCCACGCCCTGACGGTGGCTGATGGGCTCACCAAAGGCGTGGCGGTCGTTGCAGTAGGCGATCATGTAGTCGAGCGCCGCCTGGCAGGTGCCCACCGCCAGGGCGCACCAGCCGAGGGCGGACAGATCGAGAAAGGCCCGATGATCGAAGCCGCGCCCCGCAAGGCGAGCGTCACGCTCGACCCTCACCTGACGCAGGCGGATGCGAGTGGTGGCGCAGGCCTTCAGCCCCATGGCCGGCTCCGGCTGGCGCGAGAGGCCGTCAGTGTCGGCCGGCACCCGGAACAGCGCCGGCCCGTCGCTGCACTGCGCCGAGACGATCAGGTATTCGGCGTCCCCGCCCTGCAGCACCAGGCACTTTTCGCCATCGAGCCGATACTGTCCGCCGCGCTTGCGCGCGCGGGTGGCGGGCCGTGCGGGATCGGCCAGTACCTGCGGCTCGTGGATGGCCAGGGCATAGTGCGGTGCATCTTCGTGCAGCAAGGCCGGCAACCAGCGTTGCTGCTGCTCGGTACTGCTCCAGCGGCGCAGGCAATGGGCCGCCGACAGGGGCTGCAGCAAGGCGGCGGCCAGGGACAGATCCCCCTGGGCCAGGGTTTCGGCCAGCAGGGCCGTGGTCAGCGCTGTCGGGCCACCGGCCAGCCCGCCCATGGACTCCGGCACGCCGTAATGCACCAGCCCGAGGGCAGCCGCCTGCGCTCGCAGCGCCGGGGGAAGGTTACCCTGCGCATCCGCCTCCAGCGCCGCCGGGCGCATGACCTCGACGGCGAACGGGGCCAGCATGTCGCGCAGCAGTTGCTGTTCCTCGCTCAGCGACAGGTCGAACAGCTCCGCAGGCCCGCTCAGCAGCGGCCGCGTGGACCCGTGAGCCGACCGGCGCCCGGCCAGTCGGAAGCCGGCGCGACTGCCACGTAGCAACAGGCCTTCCAGCGGCTTGCGCAGTTTGAATCGATCCGGCCAGTCGGCCCGGGCCAGGCGATTGAGCAGGGCCAGGGCGTGGCCCTGGAGGGTGGTGGCCATGGATATCGTCCCGATTCGGCGGAGAACCAGGATGATGCGTGTGGGGGTTGAGGGCGCCTATGACTCGCCTGCCGCAGCCGCATGGCAGGGCAGCCAGCGGGATCGCACTGTGCGAAAATGCCGGCCCGTTTCCGGCCCCTTCAAGGATTCGTCATGCCGTACCTTGCTGGCCAGCACCCCAGCCTACCCGTCCACCTGAACCACCAGGGCATCAGCTTCCAGCTTTACCAGGCGCCCGATGCCGAACTGCTGGCTTCGATTGCCGACCAGTTCGATAGGCTGGAAGACGGCCGGCGACTGACCACCCACCAATCGGCATTTGGCCACTGCTTCATCAAGACCACGCCGATCCGCAGCCTGAGCCGCCGCCTGCGCATCACCTTTGGACTTCCCTCGCCCGGCAAAGGACTGGACTGGGAGCTGGTGGAGCTGGTCAATCATCTCCAGGCCGAGGCGCTGGGCATTCCCTGCCCGCGCCTGCTGGGCTACGGCTATCGCACCCGTGCCGGCCTGGTCGATGCCCTTTGCCTGATCTACGAATACCTGGACGGTCAGTGCGACGGCGCTGAATGGCTGGGCCGGCACCCCGAGCGCGCTCCCGAGCTGCTCGCCACGCTGTGCGAAGCCGTGCTGGACCTGCATGGGAAACGGGCCTACCCGCTGGACCTTTGGCTGGGCAATCTGATGCTGAGCCCCCAGGACCCATCGCGCCTGACCTTCATCGACTTCGAAAGCTGCTGCTTCGGCACGAGCCCGCACATCGATGCGGTGCTGGGTCTTATCTTCGGGCAGCTGTATTACGGCACGCTGAAAGCCACCTTCAGGGACTTCCTCAGCGAGGCGCAATTCGACGCCATCGTACGCCCCTACCGCGAACGACTGGCAGCACTGGACACCGACCAGTTCGAAGCCGCCTACCAGGCCGCCAAGCACACCATCGTCAACCGCAAGGCGCGGCGGCGGATTTTCAGGCAGGGGCTTCGGGGATCGAAGTTGCTTCAAGCCCACTGAATGAACAAGGCCCGGTTACCCGGGCCTTGTTCATTCACTTCTGGCGAATCTTCTCCACGATCGCCGTGGTGGAGCTGTTCTCCACCAGCCCCAGCACCTTTACCTCGCCGCCGTAGGAACGCACGAAGTCGCCACCGACCACGCCCTCGATCCCGTAGTCTCCACCCTTGACCAGCACATCCGGGCGCAATGCGTGCAGCAGGTTCTCCGGGGTGTCCTCGTCGAAGCTGGTTACCCAATCCACGGCTTCAAGGCCGGCCAGTACCGCCATACGGCGGTCGACGGCGTTGATCGGACGTCCCGGCCCTTTCAGGCGCGTCACCGAAGCATCACCGTTCACGGCCACGATCAGCCGGTCGCCCTGGGCACGGGCTTGCTCCAGGTAAGTCACGTGGCCGGCATGCAGGATGTCGAAGCAGCCGTTGGTGAAGACGATCTTCTCGCCCTGGGCGCGGGCATCCTCTATGGCCAGCTTGAGTTGTTCAAGCCCCAGGACACCGCGTTCGGAACCCTTTTCGCGCTGTACCGCGCGCCGCAGCTCCGGCGCGCTGATGGCTGCGGTGCCCAACTTGCCGACGACGATGCCGGCAGCCAGGTTAGCCAGCGCCGTCGCCTGGGGCAGCTCCTCACCCGCGGCCAGCGCGGCAGCCAGGGTGGAAATCACCGTGTCCCCGGCGCCGGTGACATCAAACACCTCGCGCGCCCGCGCTGGGAGATGAAGGGCCGGATGATCAGGGCGCAGCAGGGTCACGCCATGCTCGCTGCGGGTCACCAGCAACGCGCCCAACTCCAGCTCAGCCATCAACCGGTTGCCCTTGGCCACCAGGTCGGCCTCATCAGCGCAACGGCCCACCACCGCTTCGAACTCGGAAAGGTTGGGAGTGATCAGGCTGGCACCGCGGTAGATGGAGAAGTCCTTGCCCTTGGGGTCGGCCAGCACCGGGATGCCGCGCACGCGGGCCGCCTGGATCAGCGCCTGGTGATTCTGCAGCGCGCCCTTGCCGTAGTCGGACAGTACCAGCACCTTGACCCCGGCCAGTTGCTGCTCGACTTCAGCGATCAACGCCGCGGTATCGGTCTCGAAGGGTTCTTCGAAGTCCATGCGCAGCAACTGCTGGCTGCGACTCAGAACGCGCAGTTTCACGATGGTCGGCTGCCTGTCGATGCGCTGGAAGCGGGTGACCACGCCAGCAGCCGCCAGGCTCTGCTCCAGGCAATGAGCGGCCTCGTCCTTGCCAGTAACACCGATCAGGCGGACCGGTGCGCCTAGAGCAGCGATATTCAGGGCCACGTTGGCCGCACCGCCAGGACGGTCTTCCCGATGCTCGACCTTGACCACCGGCACCGGCGCCTCCGGAGAAATACGCGAAGTCCCGCCATGCCAGTAGCGGTCGAGCATGACATCACCGACCACCAGCACGGCGGCCTGATCGAAACGGGGCATGGACAGCTGCATGAGGACTCCAGAAGGGCGCGAAAATGCGCCCGATTCTAGCACGACGGCAGCTGAACTCAGGCCCGCTCCTCGAACTGCGTCGAATGCAGGCGCGCGTAATAGCCGTTCTGGGCCAGCAGCTCGGCATGCGTGCCACGCTCGACGATCTGGCCCTGGTCCATCACCAGAATCAGGTCGGCTTTCTCGATCGTGGACAACCGGTGGGCAATGACCAGCGTGGTCCGCCCGCTCATCACCTTGTCCAGCGCAGCCTGGATATGGCGCTCGGACTCGGTGTCCAGCGCCGAAGTGGCCTCATCGAGAATCAGCAACGGCGCGTTCTTCAACAGCGCGCGCGCGATGGCCAGGCGTTGCCGCTGACCACCCGAGAGCAACACGCCGTTCTCTCCCACTTCGGTGTCGAAGCCCTGCGGCAGCCGGTCGATGAACTCCCGAGCATAGGCCGCTTCAGCCGCCTGCTCGATGGCCTCGCGCGGTGAGCCGGCCAGATCGCCGTAAGCGATATTGTCAGCCACCGAGCCATTGAAAAGGGTCACCTGCTGGGTTACCAGCGCGATATGCCTGCGCAGATTACGCAGTCGATAATCCTGCACTTCGACACCGTCCAGCAGAATCTGACCCTCGCTGTGCTGGTAAAAGCGGGGGATCAGGTTGGCCAGCGTCGACTTGCCGCTGCCAGAGCGACCGACCAGCGCAATCATCTGCCCCGGCTCCGCGCAGAAGTTGATACCCGCCAGTACCGGCTTATCTGTGCCTGGGTAACGGAAATTCAGGTCGCGCACTTCCAGGCGCCCATTCACGTGTTGGCGCTCCACCGTTCCCTGATCCGGCTCCGGGGGTGTGTCCAGTTGCTCGAAAATGCTTTCAGCGCCGGCCAGGCCCTTCTGGATGGTGGAGCTGATTTCCGACAGCTGCTTGATCGGCTTGGGCAGCAGACCGGCTGCAGTGATGTAGGCCACCAGATCACCTGCCGTCGCATCGCCGCGCAACAAGAGCACGAGGAACAGCACCACCGACATGCCTGTGTATGTCACCAATTGCAGGGTCGGGGTGTAGATCGAGTTGGTGCGGGTCATGCGCAGTTGGCGGTTGGTGTTATTGGCGCTGGCCTCCGAGAAACGTGCGTATTCGTAGTCCTCGCCCCCGAAGCTACGCACTACGCGGTAGCCGTGGATGGTTTCCGAGGCGACCTGGGTGACATCGCCCATCGCCACCTGGATGCGACGGCTCTGCTTGCGGAACTTCTTGCCCGCGGTACCCACGATCACACCGATGACCGGCAGGATGGCCACCATGACCAGGGTCAGCTTCCAGTTCATCCACAGCAGGTAGGTAAACAGGAAGACGACCGTCAGGCCCTCACGGATCATGATCTTGATCGCCTCAGTCGCGGCGCCGGTGACCATGGTGACGTTGTAGGTGATGCGCGAGATCAGGTGGCCCGAGTTGTGCTCGTCGAAATACCGGTTGGGCAGACGTAGCAGACTATCGAACAGCGCTACCCGCAGATCGTGCACTAACCCGAGAGAAACCTTTGACAGGAAGTAGTTGCCGAGGAAAGACCCGACGCCCTGCCATGCGGCGATGGCGACGATCATCAATGGCACCAGCTCCAGCAACCGGAAGCCCTGCAGGAACCTGATGTCGGGGAACAGCACTGCTTCGGGATTGCCCAGCCCATCGACAAAGTACTTGAGGATGCCGGCCAGCATGGGCTGGCTGGATGCGAAAATGACGTAGCCAACGATGCTCAGGGCAAAGTAGCCCGTGTAGGGCTTCACGTAGCCGAGTAGGCGGAGGTAGATGGTGAGGCTGGAGGCGCCTTCGGCGCGTGAATTGAGGCTGGTCATGCAGCTAAGGTCCCGGACGGCAGGGGGCGGATTCTACCATAGGGCATCGGGAGCTCCTGCGAGGCATTTGATAGACTGCCGACCGCGACGTCGTGGGCGCTCATGCAGAATCCATGGCGCCGGCCGACAACTTATTCTCCAGCAGTCGAGATTCGTGCTTTTCAATGACCACACTCAGCGTGCTCATCCCTGTCTACAACGCCGCCCCTTACCTGGCGGAAATGCTGGATTCCGTCCTCCAGCAATCAACTCCAGCCGATCAGATCGTCATCGTCAATGACGGATCGACAGACCAATCCCTTGAGCTGCTGACGACTTATCAGCGTCGCGAAGAGCGGATTGTGCTCATTGATCAACCCAACGGCGGGGTATCTCGGGCCCGTAATAGCGGCCTGGCTCGCTGCGAGGGCGATATTATTGCCCTAATGGATGCTGACGACGTTTGCACACCTAATCGCTTCGAGGTTCAACTGAAAACCTTGAAGGAAAAGGCTGATATTTGTGGAGCCTGGCTACAAAACTTTGGAGCATCCAACCGCCTAAATAAATACCCGAATCATTCCGACCAAATTAAATGGAATTACTTCTTCTTTGGCCGCACGATACCAAGCGGCAGCTGCATGCTCCGACGCAGTAGTATTGGCGAGACACGCTACATCGAAGGTCTTACTTACGGAGAGGACTACGCCTTCTTTCTGGCGAGCCTAATTAGCAACCCGGAAATTCGCCTGACCAACATACCCAAAGCCCTGGTTAAATATAGAATACATCCAACACAGGCGAGCCAGCACCTAAGAGATTGCAATCTAGAAAACCTGCAAGCCATACAGCGCCGCCTGCTGCCACACACTGCAGAGTTTCTTCTCGAGGATCTTCTCCCTCTGCACTTTAAAGCCTGGAAGAGCAAGCAAATCCTAACGGAAAGAGAGCTAGCCCAGTATCTGCCGCTGATGGAATTCTGGAGCGAGTGGCTTTGTTCTGAAGCTCGAGCTTCACAACCTGCATCCAGCCACTGGCTTGCACTCCTGCGCCAACATCGTACCGATGCAAAAGCTCAGGCACTAATTCGCCAATACGCCCGGCCTTACTTTCAAGGCTGGAGGAATAGCCCGGCGCGATTGCTCGCCCGGCTCAGTTGAATCCTCCACCCTTGCGTAGGCGCCGGCGTACGGCTTGGACAATGTATTCTGTTCCCCCTGGCCCAACAGCTGCGCCTTCGCCAGCCCCAACGTAGGCCTTTAGAAAAAAGTCCAAGTAGCTCTCTTCCTCAAGCTGACGTGTCAGTCGATACCCGAACTGGATGAGATTGCGCCGCTGAGCGTAGCGTGGCCTGAACCATGGGGCCCTGGCAGTTCTGTCGTTGTCAAAGAATACCAGGCGACCCGATTCAATCAGGGCCAGATTTGGAGGAATGCAATCGCCGTGTACAAACCCTGAGCCGTGAAAGCGGTTCATTTCAACTGCCACCCTCTCGAGCAAGGACTCAATCTCAGCACGCCCAAGCCCTGACATCTGATCGGAAAGATTGGATTCCCGGCGCTCGGCACTGATAAACACATCCACAGGCCAACCAGTACGCGTGCGGCGGCGCGCCGCCAATACCGGAACAGGACATTCAAACCCGGCATTCAGCAACGATTCTGATATCCGCAGAGTCGCTAGCGCCCGAGAGGGTCGCAGCAACCATTTCAGCGATGCGAATGTCCCTCGCAGCAGGCCCTTCACTTCACTGGCACGGTAAATGACTTTGACAAAAACGACACCTTTAGGCGTTTCAGTACGCCAGACCTGCCGGGAAGGCAGATTCACAATTCGAGCACCCTCACTCTCCGCCAACCAGGTGTCGAACTTGGCGAATACATCTTCCCAGCCTGCCAGCACTAGGCCTCGCCAGCCTTCAGCGTTAAACGGGAGATAATGCGGCATCGAATCTTCCTTTTTACTCAGGCAACGCAAGCAACTCGCGGTAGTTGCGGTGGTAATCCTCGATGGAATGCGCGGAACACAGGTAGCGATAACAACGCTCCCCCTGTTCCCGCAGCTGTTGCCTAGGCAGCAACAGGATTTCTCTCAGGCGCTGGGCCAGCTCGTCCGGCTGCCCGGAGGAAAAGACGCCGCCCCCACAATCTTCAAGGATGGGCAGCAGGCTGGGAATATTCGAGCCGATCACAGGCAAATGACCACTCATACCCTCCAACAGGGCAAGAGGCAGTCCCTCGCTCAGCGAGGGCATGACAAAGACGTCAAACGCCCGCACGTAGCGCAGTGCCTGTGGCTTGGCCCCGGGCAGGAATACGCGCCCTTCCAAACCCAGACGCGCGATGGCCGCCTCCAGTTCCGCGCGACATTGCCCCTCTCCGATGATCGCGACGCCTGCCTGGGGAAATTCATCCTTCAATTGCGCAAACGCGTCCAGCAAATGGATATGTCCCTTGACCGGAACCAATCGCCCTATGGTGCCAAACAGAAAGCCGTCTGCAGGCAATTGCAATTGGCGGCGCGCCTCC